>VBKF01000090.1 GCA_005888095.1 Deltaproteobacteria bacterium
TGGTCGGGCAGACGCTCGCGGTGGAGACGGAATCGGGCACGCTGCAGCTTCCCGTCATCGCCGATCCGGCGGTCGACCCGAGCTTCGGCACGGGCGTGGTCAAGGTGACGCCGGCGCACGACCCCGCCGACTGGGAGATGGGCCAGCGCCACGGGCTCGCGCTCCGCTCGGTGGTCGGCACGGACGGTCGCATGACCGCGGAGGCCGGGCGCTATGCCGGGCTCGACCGCTTCGAGTGCCGGAGGCGCATCGTCGAGGACCTCCGCGCGCTGGGCCTCCTCGAGCGCGAGGAGCCGTACCGGCACCGGGTCGGGGTGTGCTACCGCTGCGGCACGGTCGTCGAGCCGCTCGTCTCGCGCCAGTGGTTCGTCAGGATACAGCCGCTCGCGCTCCCTGCGACGGCCGCGGTGCGCGACGGCCGGACGCGCTTCATCCCGAAGCAGTGGGAGAACACGTACTTCGCGTGGATGGAGAACATCCGCGACTGGTGCATCTCACGCCAGCTCTGGTGGGGGCATCGCATCCCCGTCTGGACGTGCGAGGGCTGTGGCGAGACGGTCGTCGCGCGCGACGACCCGACCGAATGCCCCGCCTGTCGCGGCGCCGCGCTGGTTCAGGAAGCCGACGTCCTCGATACCTGGTTCAGCTCGGCGCTCTGGCCCTTCTCGACGCTCGGTTGGCCGGAGCGCACGGCGGACCTGGCACGCTACTACCCCACCAGCGTGCTCGTCACCGGCTTCGACATCATCTTCTTCTGGGTGGCGCGCATGGTGATGATGGGGCTCCGCTTCACCGGCGACGTGCCCTTCCGCGACGTCTACATCCACGGCCTGATCCGCGACCCGCTCGGCCAGAAGATGAGCAAGTCGAAGGGCAACGTGATCGACCCGCTCGGGCTGCTCGACACCTACGGGACCGACGCGCTCCGCTTCGCGCTCGCCGCCTTCGTCGGCATGGGGCGGGACATCAAGCTCGCACCCGAGCGGATCGAGGGCTACCGGAACTTCGCCAACAAGCTGTGGAACGCGGCTCGTTTCGTCCTGATGAACGTCGAGGGTGCCGGCTCCGCCGCCCCCGCCGTCGCCGACACCCTCTCGCGTGGCGAGCGGCCGCCGGACGCTGCCTTGCCGGACCGCTGGATCCTCTCGCGGCTCGAGCGCGCGACCGCCGAAGTGCGCGAGGCGCTCGACGCCTATCGCTTCAACGACGCGGCGGTGCGGCTCTACCAGTTCACCTGGAACGAGTTCTGCGACTGGTACGTCGAGGCGGCCAAGATCCCGCTCGGGGCGGGAGGCGCCGCGGCCGAGCGGACGCGCGGCGTGCTGCTCCACGTCCTCGAGCGGCTGCTTCGCCTGCTCCATCCGATCATGCCCTTCATCTCGGAGGAGATCTGGCAGGCGGTGGTGGCCGAGGGCTGGGGGGCGGCGCGCGCGGCGCGCTTCCCGCCGAGCATCATGGTGGCGGAGTACCCGCACCCGCTCGGCACCCTGCTCGACGACGCGGCCGAGGCCGACATGGGGCGCCTGATGGCCCTCGTGCGCGCCGTCCGCAATCTCCGCTCCGAGCTGAACCTCCCGCCGTCGCGGCGGCTCGCCGCCGAGGTCTTCGCGGCGGACGCGGCCGCCCGGCGCCTGCTCGAGGCCGCGTCGGAGCTCATCACGACCCTGGCGCGCATCGACCCGCTCACGCTCCTCGACACGCCCACGCGGCCCCGCCACGCGGCCATCGAGACGCTCGACGGCATCGAGCTCTACGTGCCGCTCGCGGGCGTCGTCGACGACGTCGGCGGCGAGCTGCGCCGGCTCGAGCGGGAGCTCGCGAAGGTGGAGGACGAGCTCGGCGCGACGGCGGCGAAGCTCCGTAACCCGCAGTTCACCGAGAAGGCGCCCGAGGAGGTGGTGGAGGAGGTGCGGGCGAAGGGCGTCCAGCTCGAGGAGCGGCGCGCGGCCCTCGGCCGGAGCCTCGAGCGGCTGCGCGGGATGGAGGCCTGAACGGCGGACCCCGCCACAGACCCCTTCTGGGACCACCCGCGCATCGCGGCGCTCATCGACCTGGCGCTCGAGGAGGACGTGGGCGGCGGCGACGGGACATCGGAAGCCCTCGTGCCGTCCGGCACGAGGGCCCGCGGCATGCTTTACGCAAAGCAGCGTCTCGTTGTCTGCGGCCTGCCGCTCCTCCACCGCGTCTTCGGCGCGCTCGGCGCGGTCCGCATCACCCTTGGAGCCCGGGAGGGGGCGCAGGCCGAGCCGGGCGACGTGCTGGCGACGCTCGAGGGCGACGCGCGCGCGCTGCTCGCCGGCGAGCGGCTGGCGCTGAACCTCCTCCAGCACCTCTCGGGCATCGCGACGCTGACCCGCACGTGCGTCGAACGCGTCCGCGGCACGCGTCTCGTGGTGCGCGACACGCGGAAGACCGTCCCGGGTCTCCGGCTGCTCGGCAAGTACGCGGTGCGCACCGGCGGCGGCACCAACCATCGCCTCGCGCTCGACGACGCGATCCTCATCAAGGACAACCACCTCGTGCTGCGCGGCGGCAGGGTGGCCGACGCCGTTCGCGCCGCCCGCGCGGCCGCGCCCGGGCTGCCGCTCGAGGTCGAGTGCCGGACGCTCGGGGAGGTCGAGGAGGCCGTCGCCGCGGCGCCCGACCTGATCCTCCTCGACAACATGTCGCTCGCGGGGCTCGCCGAGGCGGTGCGGCTGGTCGCCGGGCGCGTGCCGCTCGAGGCCTCGGGCGGCATCGGGCCGGAGGACCTGCCCGAGGTCGCCGCCACCGGCGTGGACTACGTCGCCATGGGCATGCTGACCCACTCGGCGCCGGCCGCCGATCTGAGTCTGAAGCTCGCACCGGTGCCATGACGCCGGGCGAGCGGATCGTCGCCTGGCTGCGCGCCTCCACGGCGCCGCTCTCGGGCGAGGAGCTCGCTCGCCGCCTCGGCTGCTCGCGCGCCGCCGTGTGGAAGCAGATCGGGGCGCTGCGCCGTCTCGGGTACCGGATCGAGGCGCGGCGCGCGCATGGCTACGCGCTGGCGGCTGCGCCCGATCGGCTCGGGCCCGCGGAGCTCGCGCCGCACCTCGCCGGCCGCTGGCGTGACATCCGCTGGCTGGCCGAGACCGACTCGACCCAGCGCGTCGCGCGCGAGCTCGGCCGGGCGGGCGCCCCGGAGGGGACGGTGGTGATCGCCGAGGCGCAGACCGCGGGTCGCGGCCGGCTCGGGCGCACGTGGCACTCGCCGCGGGGCGTGAACCTCTACTGCTCGATCGTGCTCCGGCCGCCGCTGTCGCCGGCCGCCGTGCCGCAGGTGGCGCTGGTGGCGGGCGTGGCGGCGGCTGCGGCGCTCGCCGAGACGCCGGGCCTCGCGCCGCGCCTCAAATGGCCGAACGACGTCCTCATCGACGGCCGCAAGGTCGCGGGAATCCTCACCGAGATGGAGGCCGAGGTCGAGCGCGTGCACCACGTGATCCTCGGCATCGGCGTCAATCTCAACGCGCCGCGCGCCGCCTTCCCGCCCGAGCTGCGCGAGCGGGCGACGTCTCTCTTCCTCGCCACCGGGCGTCGGGTCGACCGCGCCGCCGTCACGGGCCGGTTGCTCGCCGCGCTGGAGGCGCGTTATGGTCGCTTCCTCGAAGGCGGATTCGAGGCGGTGCGAGCCGAGTGGGAGTCCTACTCTTGCCTGACCGGAACGGACGTGCGTGTGGCCTCGGCCGAGGGTGAGATGGCGGGGCGGGTGCTCGGGCTCGATACCGACGGCGCGCTCATGCTCGCGCGTCCCGACGGTACCAGCACCCGAATCGTCGCAGGCGAGGTGACAGTCCGGGGCTGACCGTGCTGCTCGCGATCAACGTCAACAACACCTACACGAAGATCGGCATCTATTCGGGCGCTCGTCTGGCCCTCAACTGGCGGCTCCAGACGGAACCCGGGCGCACGGCGGACGAGTACGGGGTCTTCCTGCTCGGGCTCTTCGAGGCGGCCGGGGCCGCCGTCTCCGCCATCGACGCGGTCATCGTGGCGAGCGTCGTGCCGCCGATGAACCCGATCATCGACGAGCTGGCGCGCAAGTTCTTCCGTCAGGAGCCGATGCAGGTGGGGCCCGGCATCCGCACGGGCATGCCGATCCTCATGGAGAACCCGAAGGAGGTGGGTGCCGACCGCATCGTCAACGCCGTCGCCGGCTACGACCGCGCGCGCAGCGCGTGCATCGTCGTCGACTTCGGGACGGCGACGACCTTCGACTACGTGACCGCGCGCGGCGAGTACGCTGGCGGGGTGATCGTGCCGGGCATCGCCATCTCGCTCGACGCGCTCTTCATGCGCACGGCCAAGCTGCCACGGGTGGAGCTCGTCCGGCCGCCGCGGGTGGTGGGTCGCAACACCATCCACGCCATCCAGTCGGGTGTGATCCACGGCTACACGGCGCTGGTCGACGGCCTGGTCGAGCGCATCCGGCGGGAGAACGACCCGCAGGCCCGCGTGCTCGCCACGGGCGGGCTCGCGTCGCTCATCGCGCCCGAGTCGTCCACCATCGAATCGGTGGACGAGTTCCTGACCCTCGACGGGCTTCGCATCGTCTACGAGCGCAACGGAGGACGAGATGCCAGCTGACGAGGTCGCGAAGGTCCAGAACATCGCCGTCGTCGGGCAGGGCGGGGCGGGGAAGACGACCGTGGCGGACGCGCTGCTCTTCGCGGCTGGAGCGGTGACCCGCCTCGGGCGGGTCGACGACGGCACGTCCGCGTTCGACACCGAGCCCGAGGAGCAGCGCCGCAAGACGACGATCACCGCCGCCCTCCACCACGTCGCGTGGCGCAAGCACGAGGTGAACCTGATCGACACGCCCGGCTACTCGTCCTTCCTGCACGACGCGCGCAACTGCCTCCACGCCGCCACCGGCGCCGTCCTGGTCCTCGGCCCGACGGGGGGCGAGGTGAAGGTCGAGGCCGAGAAGGTCTGGGGCTGGCTCGCCGAGCTCGGCATCCCCGCCGTCGGCTTCATCACGCGCATGGACCGCGAGCGCGCCGACGTCGGGCACGCGCTGAAGGACCTCCAGGCGATCGGTGCCAAGCCCGCGCTCCTCCAGCTCCCCGTCGGCCGCGAGGCGGAGTTCCGCGGCGTGATCGACCTGCTCTCCGGCCGCGCCTATCTGTACCAGGGGGAGTCGGGCGTCGTGCAGGAGGCGGCCCCGCCCGCCGAGCTCGCCGACGAGGTGCGGGCGGCGCGCGAGCGGCTGGTCGAGACGATCGCCGAGGCCAACGACGCGCTCCTCGAGAAGTACCTCGAGGGGGTGGAGCTGACGGCCGACGAGCTCGGGGCCGGCCTCCGCGAGGGCGTGCGCGCGGGCAAGTTCCTGCCCGTCCTCTGCGGGGCGGCGGGCCGCGCCATCGGGCTCCATCCGCTGCTCGACGCGATCGTCGACCTGCTGCCGTCGCCGGCGGACCTGAAGCCCTGGGTGGGGGACAACCCGAAGACGGGCGACAGCGTCGAGCGGGCCGCCGATCCCACGGCCCCCTTCTCCGCCTTCGTCTTCAAGACGATCGTCGATCCCTTTGCCGGCCGCCTCTCCGTGCTGCGCGTCGTCTCCGGCCGCATCCACGCCGACCTCAACTGCATCAACTCGGCCCGCGACGTCCGGGAGCGCATCGGCCACCCCCTCAAGCTCGAGGGCAAGAAGCAGACGGCGGTGACGGCGGCGGTGGCGGGCGACATCGTCGCGGTCGCGAAGCTGAAGGACGTGGCCTCCGGGGACACGCTCTGCGACGAGAAATCGCCCATCGTCTTCCCGCCGCTGCCCGACACGCCGGCGGCGATCTCGTTCGCGGTTGCGCCGAAGAGCAAGGCCGACGACGAGAAGGTCATGCAGGGGCTCCACCGCCTCATGGAGGAGGACACGGCGCTCCGCGTCCACCGCGACGAGCAGACCAAGGAGTTCGTCGTCTCGGGTACCGGGCAGCTCCACCTCGAGGTGGCGATCGAGCGGCTCAAGCGCAAGTTCGGCACCGAGGTGGAGCTGAAGGCGCCGAAGGTGCCGTACAAGGAGACGATCAAGGGCTCGGCCAAGGCGCAGGGCAAGTACAAGCGCCAGACCGGCGGCCGCGGGCAGTACGGCGACACCTGGCTCGAGATCGCCCCGCTCGCGCGCGGCAAGGGCTTCGAGTTCGAGGACGCGATCGTCGGCGGCGTGATCCCGCGCAACTTCATCCCCGCCGTGGAGAAGGGCATCCGCGAGGTCCTCCCGCAGGGCATCCTCGCCGGCTACCCGATCGTCGATCTGAAGGTGAAGCTCTACGACGGCACGTACCACGACGTCGACTCGTCGGAGATGTCGTTCAAGATCGCGGCCTCGATGGGGTTCAAGAAGGCCTTCGAGATGTGCAAGCCCGTGCTGCTCGAGCCGATCATGACGATGAACGTCGTCGTGCCCGACGAGTGCATGGGCGACGTGATCGGCGACTTGAACAGCCGCCGCGGCAAGGTGGTGGGCGTCGAGCCCAAGGGCAACGGCCAGCAGGTGATCAAGGCGCACGTGCCGATGGCGGAGGTCCTGCGCTACGCGCCCGACCTCCGCTCGATGACCAGCGGGCGCGGCGATTTCGCCCTCGAGTTCTCGCACTACGAGGAGGTGCCGCCGCACATCGCCGAGAAGCTCATCAAGGAGGCGCAGGCCACCCGGGCCGAGCGGCATGGCTGAGGAGCAGGAAGGGGAGGAGGCGGTCGCCGAGCTCGTCCGCTCGATCGAGGCGGGCTCGGACACGATCAACGTCCCGGCGGAGCTGATCGACGAGCCGGCGGAGGCCGCGCCCCCGCCGCCGCGGAGCCTCTACGGGCGGATCCTGACCATGAGCATCGCCGAGAAGCTCAAGCTCGCGCTCCGCGGCAACAAGGATGCGCGCGCGATTCTCATCCGCGACTCGAGCAAGCTGATCCGCCGCTTCGTGATGCAGAACCCGCGCCTGTCCGACGCCGAGGTGATCGCCATCGCGCGCAACCGGAGCAGCGACGACGAGCTGCTGCGCGTGATCGTCGAGCGCCGCGAGTGGATGCGGAACTACCAGGTGCGGCTCGCGCTCGTGACCAACCCGAAGACGCCGCTCGCGGTGGCGCTCAGGCAGCTCCCGACGCTCGGCGAGCGCGACCTCCGCATGCTCGCCAAGTCGCGGAACGTGCCGCAGACCGTGGTGGCACAGGCGCGGCGGCTGGTGCTGGCGATGGGTCGGCAGGCGTGAAGCGGGCGGTCAGAGCCACCCCGCCCGCTTGAAGCGCGCGTACAGCAGGGCGCACGCGCCCACCATTGCGCCGCCGGCGACCGGGTATGCCCACCGCCAGTGCAGCTCGGGCATGAACTCGAAGTTCATGCCGTAGACGCCGGCGATCAGCGTCGGCACGGCCTCCCGTCTGTGCCCCAGCGCGCCGGCGGGCGCAATCAATTCGGGCCGCGTCGCTTTCGGGCTCCCACGCCGTCGGCTAGAGGAGGCGGGCCATGCGTGCAGTCCGCTGGCTCGCGGCGGCGGTGCTGGGATTGGCCGGGCTCGCCGGGCTCGGCGAGGCGGTGCTGCGCCTGGCGGGGTTCGGGCACCCGATCCTCTACGACAACCGCGCGGCCTACGGCTACCGCCCGCTGCCGGACCAGACCCGACGGCGCTTCGGAGGCGCGCGCGTCCACGTCAACAACCTCGGGCTGCGCGGCGCCGACGTGACGCCCGAGCGGCCGCCCGGCGCGCTCCGCATCCTCTTCCTCGGCGACTCGGTGACGTGGGGCGGCAGCTACGTGGACGACGCCCAGCTCTTCGCGACGATCGCCGCCGACACCGTGCGACGCCAGCATCCCGGCCGCTTCACGGCGGTGGAGGCGCTCGACGCAGGCGTCAACGGCTGGGGTGCCGAGAACATCGCCGGCCTGGTCGGCGCCGAGGGCGAGTTCCCTGACGCCTTCGGCAGCGACGTCTGGGTGCTGACCATCCTCGACGACGATTTCCGGCGCGAGAGGACGCACGTGGGCGAGGTGCCGTACTTCAACGTCTCGCCGGCCATGGCGTGGGAGGAGCTGCTCGTGCTCGGTGCCTACCGGATCGTGACGACGTACAAGCGCCCGAAGCCGGCCGCCGACTTCGAGCGCATCGGGCGAGAGGACCTCGAGGTCTACCGGGCGCTCGCCGCGCACGCACGCGCGCGGGGAGCCCTCGTGCTCTTCGTCTGGCACCCCGGCCGGGCGGCGGTGGGCGGCGCGGAGGAGGTCTGGAAGGGACGGCTCGCCGCGATGGCCGCCGACGCCCGCGTGCCGTTGCTCGACCTCCTGCCGGCCTACCGGCACGCGGGCGGCGCCGCCCTCTACGTCGACGGGCTCCACCTCGGCGTCGCCGGACACGCGGTCGCGGGGCGGGCGATCGGGGAGTGGCTGGCGGAGGCGGTGCTCAGATGAGCGGGCGTCGACGGGATGCCGTTCTCTCATGGGCGCCGGGTCACTGCACGTAGCCGAGGGCCCGGAGCCGATCGCCGAAGCTCGCATCGTACCCCGAGGGCTGCGGTGGGGCTGGCACGGTCTCCCGCCAGCGCTGCAGGACCTGTCTCATCGAGTCGCCCTCGGGCGCGGTGCCGTATCGGTTCTCGCGCTCGGCGGGGTCGCGGCCGAGGTCGTAGAGCTCGAAGCGCCCGAGCGCGGGCGCGTGTATCAGCTTCCAGCCCGCCATGACGAGCGACAGGACCTCGATACGGTTTCCCGCCGGCGCGATCCCCACGGCGGTCTCGGACACGGCGGCGCCGGCCCCTCCCCCGCGCAGCAGGTTACGACCCGGTAGGCCAGGGGGCGTGGCGATGCCCAGCAAGGCTGTGATCGTCGGGAAGAGATCGATGCCCTGGGCGAGGTCCGTGCGGCGTCCCGCACGGACTCCCGGGCCGAAGATCACGAGCGGGACCCGGATGGATTCCTGATAGAGCTGTGACCCGTGCCTGAGCCGCCCGTGTTCCTGGAACTCCTCGCCATGGTCGGCCGTCACGATGACGAGCGTGGAGTCCCGCACGCCGAAGGCCGCGAGGCCATCGAGCAGCATTGCGAGCTCTGCATCCCAGGCCCCGACCTCGCCGTGGTAGAGGTGCCGGAGATGCCCGATCTCCGCCGCCGAGAGGGGCGGGGCTCCCTTCCTGTTCAGCGCGTCGGCCGTGTCCCGCACCCAGCCCGCGGCGATCGCGGGACGGACGCCCGCGGGGGCGGCCGGCCGGAACGCGGCGGGAGGCGTGTATGGATCGTGGGGCTCCATGTAGTGGAGGTAGGCGACGAAACGGTGGCCACGGTTGCGCTCCAGCCAGCGCAGGAACGTCCGGTTGACCGCTGCCGCCGGCGTCCAGTTCCGGCCCGCCGGGTCCCAGCTGAACTCCACGAACGTCTCGAAGCCCTGGGCCAGGTTGGTTGCCCGCGAGACGAGGGGATTGGCCGATACCCCCACCGTCGTGATGCCGGCGTGCGCTGCCTGCTCGGCCCACGTGGTCACCGCGTCGCTCAGCAGCTCTCCGCGGCCGCGCTCGTCGTCGTCGACCGGCTGGCTCCTCACCGCCCCGTGGCTGCGCGGATGCAGGCCGCTGAGGAGCGAGGCCACCGACGGGAGAGTCCAGCTCGACTGCGCGACGGCGTGCTCGAACACCAACCCTTCGGCCGCCAGGCGGTCGAGCGTAGGCGTCCGGCTCGGTTCGGCACCGTAGGCGCCGACGGCGTCCGCACGCAGCGTGTCGACCAGCAGCACGAGGACGTTCGGCGTCCCGGGCGCGGCCGGCTGCCGGTCACGCACGGTGTCGCGGACGGCCCGAACGCGGGTCCAACCCGGCGCCCCGGCGGGCGGCCGATCGCGGCGTTCGGCGACCGTCTCGAGCACGATCTCGACCGGGCGGTCGACGTCGAGCCCGAGGTCGATTCGCTCGTCGAACCAGCGCCGGTCGCGGTGGTGCGCGGCGGGGTTGACGAGCCGCTGGTACAGCCTGCGCCCGTCGACGGTCACGATGAAGCGCACGCCGCTCGCGCGCTCTCGCCGGCCTGGCGTGGTCTCCATGCCGGCACCGAAGCGCAGCGCGGCGCCGGCGGGCAACGTGGCGCGGAAGCGGATGCGGGCTCCGGGCGGCGCCACGATCGCCCGGCGCGCGCCGGCGCCGCGTAGCGGCTCCCCGGGCTGCACGACTCCCTGACGCACGAGGGCGTCGGGGGCCTCGGCCGCGACGTTGTCACGGTCGAACGCCGCGCTCAGGTCGGCGATCACGTCCTCGGTGACGATCCGCGCCGGAAGAGAGAACTCACGCGAGCGGAGTCGGACCCATACGACGGCGGCGCCGACGAGGAGCGCCACGCCCGCAGCCACTCGCCGACGGCCGTGCGGCGTCATCGCCCGGTCGTCCGGACCACACCCAGCCGCCGCACCGCTCGGAGCGTGGCGCTCGGGAGCAGCAACGCGGCAAGCGCACCGGCGGCGGGGCGGCTTGCCACCGTGCGCGGGCACTCGCGGAGCGCCCGGCCTGCGAGCCCGATCGCCGTCGAGCGGTCCTCGGCGGCCATGGATGCGGCGTCGTACCAGTAGAGGCGGGCGCGGGCGGCCGCGCGGCTGAGGTGCGCCAGGCGGGGCATGTCGCTCTCGAGGTAGAGCCGGTCGACCACCCGCAAGCCGCCCTCGAGCACCTTGGCGCGTGCCGTGTTGTCGCCGTGCACCCGGTAGAGCGTGAGCTCCTCGTCGACGACCGCCACGGGGTACCGCCGGGCGAGGCGCAGCCAGAGGTCCCAGTCCTCGCACGCGTGCAGGGTGGCCTCGAAGGCGCCGACGGCCTCGAGGCAGGTGCGACGTACGAGCACGGACGCGAGGATGATGACGTTCCCGCGCATCAGCCGGGGCAGGATCCAGCCGGAGACCGCCCGGAGCGGCTTGCGGGTGAGGAGCTCGCGGCCCGCTGCGTCGATGAAGCGCGCCGCCGTGTAGCAGAGGCCTGCGGCCGGGTCGGCGGCGAGCGTGGCGACCTGCCGGGCGAGCTTCTCCGGCCGCCAGAGGTCGTCGGCATCGAGGAAGGCGACGAGCGGCCCCGACGACATGGCGATGCCCCGGTTGCGCGCCGCGGACCGTCCCGCTCGCGTCTGGAGAACGTAACGGATGCGGGGGTCATCTGCATGACCGCCCACCACGCGCCGGGTATCGTCGGTGGAGCCGTCGTCGACGATGACGAGCTCCCAGTCCTGGAACGTCTGCCGGCGGACGCTGTCGATCGTCGCACCCAGCCAGCGTGCGCTGTTGTAGGTCCCGATGACGACGCTCACCGTGGGCATGGCGGTCATTCGACGTAGCCGAGGGCACGCAGCTTCTCGGGGAAAGCTGGATCGTAATACGTCATAACTGGCGGGGAGGGCGCAGCGGATTCCCAGGCCGCAAGCGTCTCGCGCAGCGCGGCCCCCTGCGGGACGGCGCCAAAGCGATCGTCGTGCTCGCCGGGATCGTGCGCGAGGTCGTAGAGCTCCGAACGCCCGAGCGCCGGCGCGTGGATCAGCTTCCACTCGGGCGTGCGGAGCGAGAGGAGTCGGGTCTCCGTCCCGTCGGGACCGATCGCGTTGCGGGTCTCGGAGATCGCCGGCCGAGCGGCGCGAGCGGCGAGCAGGTTCTGCCCTTCGAGCCCCGGTGGGGGCGGGAGCCCGAGCAGCGCGCTGACCGTCGGGAAGACGTCGATGCCCTGCGCCTGCTCGGCGACGCGGCCGGGGACGATGCCGGGACCGGCGATGACCAGCGGAACGCGCAGCAGCTCGTCGTACAGCTGGGTGCCGTGCCCGAGGCGGCCATGCTCCTGGAATTCCTCGCCGTGGTCCGCGGTCACCAGGATCACGGTCGATTCACGCACCCCGGCAGCCGCGAGCCCCTCGAGCAGACCGCCGAGCGCCGTGTCCCAGGTCCGCACCTCCGCCTGGTACAGCGCCCGGAGGTGGCCCACGGCTGCCGGCCCGAGGGGCGCGTGTCGGCCGTGGTTGATCGCCAGCATGAGGTCCTTCACGTGTCCACGCGCGACCGCGGGCGCAATGCCCTCCGGCGGGACCGGCCGCAGGGCGGCAGGTGGATCGTAGGGCTCGTGCGGCTCCATGTAGTGGAGGTAGGCGAGGAAGCGCCGGCCGGGGTTCTGGTGGAGCCAGTCGAGGAAGACGCCGTTCACGTCGCTCGCGCGCGCCTCCTCGCGGCTGTCCCGGTTCTCCGGCAGCGCGATGAAGGTCTCGAAGCCTCGCGCGAGGTTGGTTTCGCGGGAGACCACGAAGTTCGCCGACACGCCGATCGTCGTGATGCCGCCCTGCTCGGCGTGAGCGGCAAGGGTCGGCAGCGTGTCCGCGAGAAAGCTCGCCTGGACCCGGTCCCCGGTGAGGCCGTGGCTCGTCGGATGGAGGCCCGTGAAGATGGACGCGACCGAGGGCACCGTCCACGGCGCCTGGGCAATCGCGCTCTCGAACACGAGCCCTTGCCGCGCGAGCCGATCGAGGCTCGGGCTGGGGCTCGGGGCGGCACCGTAGCAACCGAGCTGGTCGGCGCGCAGCGTGTCCACCAGGAGGAGGAGCACGTTCGGCGCGTCGGGGCCCGCCGGCTGGCGGTCGCGGTGCGTCTGGTGGAGCACGCGCACGTGGCTCCAGCCCGGTATCCCGGACGGCCGACGCGCGGGCACGGCGACGTCCGTGCTGAGCGTGAGCTCTACCTCACGTTCGGCGAGGCGGCCCAGCTCGACGCGGTCGTCGAACCAGCGACGGTCGCGGTGGCTGGCGGCGGGGTCGATGGTGCGGGCGAAGACCTCCTCGCCGTCGATGCTCACCGAGAAGCGGATGCCGGCCAGGCGCGTGTCCCGGGTCGCGGGCCCCTGCACCCCGGTGCTCAGCTCGAGGGCGGCGTCGGCGGGAAGGCGGAGGCGATGGCGAAGGCGCGACGGCGGTGGCGCCAGGAGGGCGGGCCGGCGGCCGCCGTGCAGCTTGTAGTAGGGATTCGGCTCGAGCTCGCCCGCGCGGACGGGCGCATCGGAGGGCTCGGCCACCACGGCGCTGCGGTCGAGCGTTCCGGAGAGGTCGGCGACGACGTTCTCGATCGTGATGCGGGAGGGCAGGCGGAGCCGGGTCGAGCGGCGCGCGACGCGGTCGACCGCGAACGCGAGGGCGAGACAGAGCCCGACGGCGCTCACGACCGCGATCCGCGGGGGAGTCATTCGACGTATCCCAGCGCGCGCAGCTTCGCACGGAGATCTCGATCGCCCTCCGTCACCGGGGGCGCGGGAGGCGCCTCGGCCTCGAGCGCGGCGAGCTGCTGCAGGAAGGCCGCGGCCTGCGGCGCCGTCGCGAACCGGTCCTCTCGCTCCGCCGGATCGTGCTCGAGGTCGTAGAGCTCCGAGCGCCCGAGCGCGGGCGCGTGGATGAGCTTCCAGGATGGTGTGCGCAGGGAGACGAGCGCCGCTCCCGTGCCGTCGGGAAGGCGTCCGTTCAGAGTCTCCGAGACGACGGCACGAGGTTGCCGGGCGCCGAGCAGGTTCTGTCCCGGCAGCTCCGGGGACGGAGAGAGCTCCAGCAGGGCGGACACGGTGGGGAAGAGATCGATCCCCTGGGCCAGCTCGCTCACGCGCCCGGCGATCATCCCGGGCCCCGCGATCACGAGGGGCACGTGCAACGTCTCCTCGTAGAGATGCGCGCCGTGCATCAGGCGTCCGTGCTCCTGGAACTCCTCCCCGTGATCCGCGGTGACCAGGACGACCGTGGACGTGCGCAGCCCGAGCTCGTCGAGCCGATGGAGGAGCACGCCGAGCGCGTCGTCCCAGGAACGGACCTCGGCGTCGTACAGGCGGCGCAGGTAGCGGACCTCCTGATCGGGCAGCAGCATCCCCTCGGCCGACAGGAGCTCGTGCACCCACTGGTCGAGATGGCCCGCAGCGACGCGCGGGCGGATGCCGGCGGGCGGCGGCGGGCGGTAGCGCGCGGGCGGCGTGTAGGGGTGATGCGGCTCCATGTAGTGAAGGTACGCGAGGAAGCGATAGCGTCGATTCGGGCGCAGCCAGCGGAGGAACGCCTCGTTGACCTCGCTGGCCGTCGCCCAGGTCTTCTCGCGCACCCGACCGTCGTCCCGTGGCGCGAGCTCCAGCTCCTCGAAGGTCTCGAACCCCTGCGCGTAGTTGGTCGCACGCGAGACCAGCGGGTTGGCCGAGATGCCGACCGTCGAGATGCCGGCGGCGGCGGCGTGCTCGGCCAGGGTGAGGAGCCTGTCGGGCAGGTACGCGGCGTGTCCGTCGTCGAGGGCGCCGGGGTCTCCGGTCACGCCGTGGCTGCGGACGGGTACCCCGGTCAGGAGCGAGGCGACGGAGGGCATCGTCCATGGGGCCTGCGCGATCGCGTTCTCGAACACGAGCCCTTCCCGCGCGAGCTGGTCGAGGGTCGGGCTGGCGCTCGGGGCGGCCCCGTACGGCCCGAGGCTGTCCGCACGCAGCGTGTCGACGAGGAGCACGAGCACGTTCCGGGCGGCCGGAGCGGCCGCCTGCCGCTCGCGCCGCGTGTCACGCACCACGCGCACGTGGCTCCAGCCCGCCGTGCCGCACGGCCGCCGCCCCGGGTCCGACGTCGAGGTCTCGAGGACGATCTCGACCTCGCGATCGCCGAAGGCGCCGAGATCGACGCGCTCGTCGAACCAGCGACGGTCACGTCGCCGAGCGGCCGGGTTGACGGCGCGGGCGAAGAGCCCGCGTCCGTCGGCGGTCACCCTGAAGCGGACGTCGGCGGTCTTGGCATCGCGCCGGCCGTCGCCTTGCACGCCCACGCCGAAGCGGAGCGCAGCATGCGGGGGCACACGCATGCGGTAGTGGAGCGAGGAGGGCGACGGCGTGACCATGGCCTCGCGCATACCCGCATCGGCGCGCAACTCGTGGCCCGGGTGGAACCTGGTGAGGGAGACGGGCATGTCGGGCGCGGGTGACAACTCGGCGACCAGCTCCTCGGTGTGGAGCTGGCTCGGCAAACGCTGGCTGCGGCCCCAGAAGAGGGCAAGGGCGGCCGCACCGGCCGCCGCCGCGAACGTGGCGGCGGCGCCCTGGCGCCACGTCATCCGGCGGCCCCTCTCACGCGCGCCGTCGCCACGCGCGCACCGCGGGCAGGGAGGCGAGGAAGCGCACGGTCGGATGGAACCGCAGGCGCCCGAGCGCCCCGCCGCGCGCCGCCCGCGAGTCGTCCAGCGCCGACTTGAGGGTGTCCTTCATCCGTGCCGGCCAGAGCCAGCCCCTGGCGAGAGCGAAGCGGTAGTAGGGAAGGAGGAGGTTCCTGATCGCGAAGTACGCCAGCGTCCGCCAGCTCGTGTGGTACGGGTCGATGGCTCCCGTGATCGGCGAGCTGCGCACCCCGGCGACGGCTTGCGCAGCGAGTGCGCGCGCGAGACCGTCCGGGAGGGCAAGGCGGGGCGCCGTCGCGCACCGCCGCCTGGCCTCCGCCAGCAGCGTCACGAGGCGATCGCCCATCTGCTCGCGGCGGAATTGCTCGCTGACCCGCGCGCGCCCGCAGGCACCCAGCGATCGGCGCCGCTCCGGGTCGCCGAGCAGCTCGTGGAGCGCCCGGGCGTAGGCCTCGGCGTCGCGGTCGTCGCCGGTCACCGGCAGCAGGACTCCGCAGTCGGGTGTCACCAGCTCGCGCTGGCCCCCGACGTCGGTCCCGACGACGCAGACGCCACTGGCCATGGCCTCGAAGAGGCCGACCGAGATCCCCTCGTAGCGGGACGGGAGGAAGAACACGTCCGCAGCCTGCAGCAGCCGGCGCACGCGGTGCGGCGGCTGGGGACCGAGGAGGCGCACGCGGTCCGCGAGGCCGTGCCGGCGGACGAACGCTCGCAGCGCGGGCCGATCTGGCCCATCGCCCGCGACGAGCGCGACGAACGACACGCCGGCGTCTCGCAGTCGGCGCATCGTCTCGGCGAACACGAGTGGCCGCTTCTGCGGGCAGAGCCGGGCCGCGTACACGATGAGCGCCACGCCGTCATCCAGGCCCACCTCCGCGCGCAGCGCCGCACCCGCGGCGGGATCCGGGCGCCAGGCGGCCACGTCGACGTTCGTGTGACAGACCTCGATCATCGACGCGTCGGCGCCGCGGCCGACCAGCCACTGCTTGAGGTAGCTGGAGGAGACGATGTTCAGGTCGAGCAGCCCCTGACAGTCCACGACGAGGCGCGGGAACCCGCCCTCGGTCCCGTCTTCCTCCACGACGTGGCAGTAGTCCACGACGGCGACGCCGGGGCAGGAGGCGCGGAGGTAGGGCAGCGCGAGGTACGCCAGGAGGGAGTGCGAGAGCACGACCGCGTCCACACCCCGCGACACGGTCAGGTAGCGGAGAAAGCGCGGGTAGTCCGCCGGCCGGAGGAAGTGCGGCAGGACGAACACGTCCGGCGTCTGGCTCGCAAACGCCGGCAGCCAGCTCTGGTCTCCATCCTGCGTCGCTGCGACCGTCACCTCCCATCCGCGCCCTGCGAGCTCGGTCACCAGATCGAGATTGAACTTGTCCGCCCCGCCGGCGGTGAGCCAGGGCACGAGCACGAGCAGCCGAGGCTTCGTCTTGCGCAGCCGGTTGGTCCACGGCAGCTCGTCACGCAGCGTCGCGCCCGCCCCCGCGGGGCGCGGAAGGCCGCTCCGCCACAGCCGCGGGTACTTCCGACGCAGGTCCCGGCGGAAGGCGCGCCGCCGCCGCCGATCGTCGAGGTTGGACCAACCGCGGTGGGGTCCAGGGCGCCGCCGATACCAGTTCAGGAATTCGGGGACGGTCACGCCCCAGTGGCCGTGGTCGGCCGCCCGCAGCCAGAAGTCCCAGTCCTCGAGGCCGTCCCTGATGCGCTCGTCGTGGCCGCCGATGGCCAGGTAGACGTCGCGGCGGATCATGGCCGCCGGCTCGACGAGGTTCTCGCGCAGGAACGCGTCTCCCTCGTGGAAGCCCCGCCGCCAGAGGTAGTGGGCCGCCCCGAAGCCGACGCAGTAGCCCTTGGCGAACGCGAATTCCGGACGGGACTCGAGGCACCACAGGGACTTCTCCACGGCCGTCGGCTCGAGGAGGTCGTCGCCGTCGAGCTGCTGGACGTAGGCGGCCCGCGCCGCGCTCACCGCCGTGTTGCGGGCGGCGCTGAGGCCGCGGTTCTCCGGGTGGCGGAGCACGCGCACCCGCCGGTCGCGAGCCTGCTGTGCCTCGATGCGAGCGCGCGACGCGGGGTTGGTGGAGCCGTCGTCGACGATGATCCACTCCCACTGCTGGAACGACTGGCGGAAGACGCTCTCGGCCGTCTCCTCGAGCTCGGGGCCCGGGTTGAAGAGCGGCGTGACGATCGACACCGCGGGGGGCGCATCGTCGGCCGGTGCGTAATCGAAGCGGGGCCGCTCGCGCGCCGCGGGCGTGTGGTCGAAGTCGGGCGCCGCCGGGTCGATCATGGCGCCGTTCGCCCATGCCGCAGCTGCCACAGGCGCTCGCGAAGCCAGCGGGCGGCTCGGATGGGCGGGAAGTGGTAGAAGCTCTCCAGGACGTTCCCGGCCGCCTCGGCACGCTCATGCATCCCGGCGAGCGCGTCCTCCAGCGCCGCTTCGTACGCGTCGCGATGCTTGGCGATCAGGCGACGCAGCAGGGAGGCGCGCACGCCCGGGCGGCGCGTGGCGACCTCGCGGCCGGCCCGCAGCCGGCGATAGTACGCCAGGACCTCGGGGACGCATTCCCCGCGCCACCCGCGGCGTGCGGCCGACAACCAGAAGTCCCAGTCCTCGAAGGCCTCGGCGAAGCCCGGGTCGTACCCGCCGACATCGACCCACAGCGCCCGGCGGTAGAGCGAGGTCACGTGGAGGGTGTTGCGGGTCAGCAGCTCGGCGACGGAGAACTCACCCGTGCGCCAGACACCGTGGTGACGGCCGACGAGACCGACCCAGGTGTAGACCACTCCGAGCTGCGGGTCGCGCTCGAGGACGGGAAGGGTCCTCTCGACGTAGCGCGGGTCGAGGTAGTCGTCGGCGTCCAGCGGCAGGATGTAGCCGCCGCGCGCGTGCTCGACGGCGAGGTTGCGCGCGGTAGCGGGCCCGCGGTTCTCGCCGCGGAGCAGCGTTACCGCAGGCTGGTGCGCCGCCTTCTCGAGGATCGAGAGCGTGGTTGGGTCGGTCGACCCGTCGTCCACGAGGACGACCTCCACGTTCGGGTAGGTCTGGGCCGTCGCGCTGCCGAGCGCCGTCCGCAGATACCGACCCGGGTTGAACACGGGTACCACGATGGAGACGAGCGGGCGGGAACCGTTCGACGCGACCACGTCCTATCCTCGGAGCGTTGCCTCGGCGCGCAGGATGACGGTGGGACGCGTCATCCGTCAAGTTGGCGGACGATATCGGGAGCCCTTCCGCGCCGCAAACTTCGCGCCAGCTCGTACGCACGCATGACCGACGGGCCAACCTGCGCCCACGTATGCAGCCGCGCGATGCGGCCGCGGCCGCGCGCGACCAGCTCCCGGCTCGTTTCGGGTGCGGCGAGCAGCGCGTCGATGCGAGCGGCCAGGTCATGGGGTTCGCCCGGACGGAACGTCCACCCGGCGTCACCGATGGCCTCGCGCACGGCGGGGATGTCGGCGCCCAGCACCGGCACGCCGGCGGCCCATGCTTCGAGGAAGACGATCCCGAACGCTTCCCGCTGCGACGGCAGAACGAGCAGGTCGGCGGCGGCGAGGAGCGAGGCCTTCGCCTCCTCGGACAGCGGGGGGAGGTCGATGACGCCGTCGGACCTCTCGCGTTCGATCAGCTCCCGGTACCACGCCGTGCCGGGGCCGGCGATGACGAGTGCCGGCCGCGGCCGCGTCGCGAGCCGCGGGAGCGCCGCGAGGAGCACCTCCAGGCTCTTGTTCATCGACTTGCGGCCGAGGAAGCAGAGCAGCGGAGCGTCTCGGGGAACGCCGAGGGCGGCGCGCACGGCGTCGCGCGGCATGCTCGGCGGCGCCGCGACGGGCGCATCGACGGCGGTGGACGCGACCACGATGCGCGCCGCGGCCACGCCGCGATCCTGCAGCGTCGTGGCCTCGGCCGCCGTGAGCACGATGACGGCATCGTAGCGGCGCAGCAGCCAGTGCACGAGGCGGTGCTCGAACCACGGGTCGCCCGCATGGAAGTGCGGTGTCAGCACGACCGCGCGCCGGGCGGCACGGGCCGCGAGCCATCCGACGTACGCGTGCGGCCCGGGAAGGCCGTGGACGTGGACGACGTCGGCGTTCCGAGCGCCGGCGAATAGGAGCCCGTACAGCTCCGCCGACTGCGGGCGTGCGAGAGCGTGGAGACCCATGGCGCCGAGGAGCTTCGAGATCGCACGACCGGCCGGGCGGCCAAGGCGGCAGCGCCGGATGGACACGCCCCCTGCGCGGTCGTGTGCGCCGACGGCGACCGATTCGGCCGGGAGCCCGCCCGGCCCCCACACCTCGTCCTCGGAGACGGCACGGAGGGTCAGGACGCGCACGTCGTTCCCCTGGGCGCCCTGCCAGCGCGCCAGCCCTTCACACCATCGCTCCGCGCCCCCGATGGCGGGCGGATAGCGCGGCGTCACGTGCAGTACTCTCACCGCGGCGAATGGGGCTGGACGAAGGTTCCGCTTATCCGGAGGCGGTCCTCGTCGGCGGGAGCCGTGCCGGTCAGGTGCGTCTCGATCGTCCAGCGTCCCGCCGGCCGGCCGACGATCAATGGCGGCGGCTCGCTGGAGCCGGAGGCAGCGACGAAGCGAGCGTCGTTCCGGCGCCACGTGGTCTCGAACCAGCGCTCGGCGATCTCCCCGGGCGCGAGCGTCACGTCCCATGTCAGCTCGAAGCTCAGCGCCGAGGCGTCGTCCAGCCAGGCCGTGACCACCACGCGAAGGGTCCGAGCCGTCGCGGTCGGATTGACCACACGCACGCGATAGCGGGACGGGCTGCCGACGCAGGCGACGGCTTCGCCCGCGAGGGCGGCGAACCCGGCCGCCGGCGGACGAGGCGCGAGGGAGCTCCGGAACACCCCGCCCAGACCGCTCGCCAGCCGGGCAGCGTCGCATCCGACGTACCAGGTCCGCAACGCCTGGCGCGCCAGCCAGGCCCGTGAACGCGGTGTCGGCTCCTGCATGCCTCGCGGTCCCACTAGCAGGAAGCCTTCGCGGCTTCCACGGTTTGACAGGCCCCGGCGGGCATTGCAAAACGCCGCCGTGCCGCTCGACCTCCTGGTCGTGAGCAACGTCTGGCCTCCGCACTTCATCGGCGGCTACGAGCTGGGAGCGGCGGACCTGGTGGCCGGCCTGGAACGGCGCGGTCACCGGGTGACGGTGCTGACGAGCACGTACGGCGTCCCGACTCCCCGTCGCGACGGCAACGTGCACCGCCTCCTCTTCGAGGAGATCCATTTTCGTCCCCTCGGCCTGGCGGCGACGCTCGCCGCAACCCTCGCGAGCGCTCGCGCCCTGCCGCGCGTGCGGCGCTTTCTCGGCCGCGCGCGCTTCACCGTCGTGTGCCTCTTCAACCCGCTCGGACTGAATGCGACGGTCGTCCAGCGGATCTGCGACAGCGGCCCGCCCGTCGTCGCGTACGTGTCCGACGACTGGGTGGCGCGCTGGCCGACGTGCGATCGGCTGCTCGCGAAGTGGTGGCTTCCGCGACCTCACCTGGCGCGCTCTCAGCAGCTCGCGCTGCGGGCGCTGCGCCGCCTCCTCACCCGCCTCCATGTGCTCACACCGGAACCCGACCGGCTGCCGATCCGGCACGCCCTGTTCGTCAGCCGGTTCGTGCGAGACATCAGTCGAGCCCGGCTGCCGTCGCTCGCCACGGCAGACATCATCCCCTGGGGAATCGACGCCACCCGCTTTCCGTTCCGCGCGCGCCGGGCTGCGGAGCTGGGGAACTGGACCTACGTCGGACAGATCGAGCGGCACAAGGGGCTCGAAACGGCAGTCGAGGCGGTAAAGCTCCTCCGCGCGCGAGGGGAGGCGGTTCGACTCGCGCTCCACGGTCACGACACGGGGGGCTTCGCAGGCCAGCTGAAGGAGCGTGTCGAGTGCGAAGGGCTCTCGCAGTGGGTCACGTTTGCCGGCCGGCGGCCGCGCGAGCGCGTGTGGCAGGAAGCCTATGAGCCGGGCGGCCTCTTCGTCCTGCCGTCGACCTGGGACGAGCCATTCCCGATCGCGTTGCTCGAGGCCTTCGCGTCGGGCGTCCCGGTGCTCACGACGGCCACCGGAGGCACCGGCGAGCTCGCGCGGGAGGGGCAGACGGCCACCGTGTTCCGCGCCGGCGACGCGGGCCACCTCGTCGAGCGATACCTGGAGCTCCTGCGCGCGCCCGAGCGCGCGGCGGCGATTGCCCGGCGCGCGCGCAGCATCGTCGATCGCTACCTCCGTCTCGAGACCATGGTCGAGCGGGTCGAGGCGCGGCTCATTGCCGTCGCAGAGGGCCGGGCTGGAGCCGTAGACGACCCCGATGGACAGGAGATCCATCCGTGGGAGCGTGCGGCGCCGGAGGAGCCGTCGCCCGCAGCGGTGGGCTAGCGATCCTGTCCGTCGGGCGCCGCCGGGCTGCAGAGGATCCGGGATCGGTCCGGGCCCGGGGCTCCGTGCGGGCCGGTGCGCCGGGCGGCCAGCAGCGCGAGCGCAAACCCGGCCAGGTCCCCGGGCATGGCAGGCCGCCAGTCTCGCCAGGCGTCCCTGAGCTTCCAGGGGTGAGCGCCGAGCAGCGCCGCGAGGAGCGGGCGGACGTGGGCCCGATACAGGCGGGAGGCCTCTCGTCCGAGGGCACGGTAGGGATGTTCGGGGTCGGCGTTGCGGGCGAGGAACAGCATGCGGTTGCGGCGGACGGAATAGGGCAGCGTCGGCCCGATCGACTGGTTCTCGAGGTGCTCGATCGTGGGAGCGGCGACGCAGAGCACGCGATAGCCTCGCCTCCGGAGCCGAACGCAGAGCTCGACGTCCTCGTAGAAGCCCGGGAAGTACCCCTCGTGGAAGCCGCCGAGCTCGCGGAACACACCCCGGCGAATCGCGAGCGCCGCGCCGGGCACATAGTCGACCACCGCCTCGGAGTCGTACTGGCCGCGGTCGTGCTCTCCCTGCCCGCGGTGCCGGCAGAAGCCATGCTCGCCGATCACGCCGCCGGCCGACTGCAGGCGTCCATCCGGGTAGACCAGCTTGCATCCGGCGGCGCCGACGTCACGCCGCTCGAACACCGGGCGGCAGAGGGGTTCCACCGCCTCCGGTGGCGGCCGGGTGTCGGGATTCAGGAAGAAGAGGACGTCGCCGCTCGCGGCGGCGGCTCCGAGGTTGCATCCGGCGGCGAAGCCGCCATTGCGGCGCGCTTCGATCACGGTCGCCCGAGGCAGGGCACGGCGGAGAACGGCCGCCGTCCCGTCGTGGCTCGCGTTGTCGACGATCAGCACCTCGAGCGCGGGGTAGCTGAGCCGCGAGACCGCCTCGCAGAAGGGCGAGATGAACCCGGCGGCATTGAAGGTGACGGTCACGAGCGAGACGCGCGGCCGCGGGCCGGGTGTCATGCGGTGTGGCGCCGGTTGCGGATGCGCGGAGGATACCAGCGTGCGTCCAACGTGGGCAAACTCGGCGTCGCTCGGCTCGTTGACCAGGTAGCCGCCGATCGCTGCGATTGACATCCGCGGACGCGCTCGCCATTAGCGCTGGGCGGTACGGCCGTTCGCCGGTCGCACGCCTCCGGGGGCCTGCCGCTCGCACGACGTGAACGTCTTCGACCTACCGTTCGATCAGTACCAGCGCTATCGCGCGGTGTCCGATCTCCTCGCCTCGGCCGACGCTGGTCCACCCGGCCTCGTGCTCGAGGTCGGCGGCGGCTTCGAGAGCCGCCTGTCGGCGTTTCTTCCCGAGACCGAGGTCGTCATCGCGGATCTCGAAGTCGCGCCCGGGACCACCTTCGTGCGGCCGGTCCGTGCCGACGGATGCCGCCTGCCGTTTCGCGACCGCACCTTCCCGGCCGCGATCACGATCGACACGCTCGAACACTTGCCCGCCGAGACCCGGCCCGCGCTCCTCCGCGAGCTGCGGCGGGTGACGACGGGACCCGTCATCACGGCATGCCCGGTGAGCAGCGTGGAGAGCGTTGCGGCCGAGCTCGCGCTCGGGGCCTGTTACCGGGCCCTCTTTGCGACGGACCACCGCTGGCTCGCCGAGCACCTGGCGCGCGGGCTGCCCACCGCGGCGGAGATCGAGGCCGTGCTCGCCGGCTTCGGCGGCGCCTGGCGCAGCCAGTGGAACGGCTACCTCCCCGAGTGGGAGCCCCTGATGTTCCTTCATCTGGTCTTCGACGAGATGCCCGGGGGGGCGGCGGACGTTGCCGCGGTGCGCGCGCTCGACGCGCTCTACAACGAACGCCTCTACCCCTTCTCGAACCGCCCGCCAGCCTATCGCATGGTGTGGATTCACGTCCCACGGGCGGCGGAGCTGCCGCCGGTGCGGGCGGAAGAAGCGAGCGCGCCACCGGCGGAAGCGCGGCTGGCGTTCGACGCCGCGCTGCGAGCGGCCGCCGAGGCGGTGAAGGGGGGTCGCCATCGCGAGCGGGTGAACGCCGACCGCAGTCGAGTGGAGCGGCTCCGGGTCGAGACCATCGCAGAACGCGACCGGCTGCGAGCGGAGGTCCACCGTCTCCGCGCCGAGCAGGAGCGGCTCGAGATCGACCGACGTGCGTGGATCTCGGAATGTGAGTACCTGCAACGGCGGTGCAGCGTGCTCACCGAGGAGCGCGCGGAGGTCGACGCGGAGCGCGACGCCCTGAGGGCGCAGGTCGGTGAGCTCCGCTGGCGGCTCGGCCGCCTCTGGCCGCTCGACCGTGTTGCCGACGTGGTCGCGCCCGTGGTGCGCCCGCTGCTGGCATCCGTGCGTCGCCGCCAGCGCCGCGGCTCCAATCCCTACGGAACCAACGTGCAGGCGCGGCTCACGAGCTCCCAAGCGGCCGTGACCAAGAGCACGCCGACGCTGACAATACTCGTGAGCGTGCGGGATGGCACGAGAGAGGAAGCCCTCCAGCGGACGCGGCAGAGCATTCGGGAGCAAAGCGCCCCGCCACTCGAGGCCCGAGAAGTCCGGCCCGTGCCCTCAGGGCTGGCAGACATCAAGGGCAGCCACGTGGCCTTCGTGCTCCCCGGCGATCGCCTCGCACCGAATGCCTGCGCCGAGATCACTCGGGCGCTCGACGAGCACCCCGACGCGACGCTCGTCTACACCGACGAGGACGAGTGGCCCCCACGCGGCCAGCGGCAGAACCCACAGTTGAAGCCGGCGTGGGACCCCGAGCTCGCACGAGCGGCCGGATATCCGGGCTCGCTCGCCTGCTACCGGCGTGACCTGCTGGCGCGGGTTCCGTCCGGCTTGTCGGTTGCCGAGATCGGCTATGCGCTCACGCTCGCCGCGACGGAACACGAGGAGCGACTGGTGATCCACGTGCCGCTCGTCCTCTATCACGGCGACCCGGCCAACCGCGGGCGCAGACGCATCGATCCGGGCGCGGCGGCGCCTCAGGCCCTGCTGGCGGCACACCTCGAGCAATGTGGAGAGAATGGGCGGGTGATCCCGGCCGGCCCGGGCTTCCGGATTGCGCGCCCTGTCGATCCCCACACGTGCGCGACGATCGTGATCCCGTACTGCGACGGCCCCGACCTGACCGCCCGGTGCGTCCAGAGCCTTCTCTCTCACACCCGTCACCCGAGCTGGGAGATCGTCTTCGTCGACAACCGCAGCACGGATCCGCGGGCCGAAGAGGTCGTGACGGGGCTGATCAGGACCTATCCGGACTGCGTCCGCCGGCTGCGCTATCCCTTGCCTTACAACTTCAGCGCTATGAACAACCTCGCCGCGAGGCAGGCCCGCGGCGACGTCCTGGTCCTGCTCAACAACGACACCGAGATCCTCACCGACGACTGGCTCGAGCAGCTCGTTTCGCTCGCCAACCGGCCCGCGGTGGGGGCGGTCGGCGTGCTGCTCTTCTATCCCGACGGCCGCATCCAGCACTGCGGCGTCGTGCTCGGCATGGGCAGCTGGCCTGGCCGAGCGCACGGTGTGGCCGGGCTCCTCTTTCGCGGCTGCCGACCCGAGGAGGCCGATCCGCTCTTGTACGCCTACGACCGGCGGGCCGGGGCGGTGACGGCGGCCTGCGTCGCGATCCGTCGTGACCGCTACCTGGAGGCGGGCGGCCTCGATGAGGCCTTGCGCAACGACTTCAACGATGTCGACCTGTGCCTCAAGCTTGCGGCCCGCGGCTGGCACACGCTCTACACGCCACACGTGCAGGCGACACACCACGAGTCGGCAACCCGTAGCTACCGCGCGCTGGACACGCGTGAGGTCGAGCTCATGTTCGAGCGCTGGGGCGACCGCCTGGCTGCTGATACCCACGTGAGCCCGCACTTCGACCGTACGACGCTGCGTCCGCCACTGGCGATGCGGTCGTCGGCGGGCTCTCATGACGCGCGGCGTCTGGTCGGCGATTCCGCCTCCAGATGATGGCAAGGACCGTACTCCGGACGCCCGCAGACGAGCTTCCGTTACCTCCCCGCAGTCCTTTACAAGGGATACTGATGTCGCCCCGTGCGGGCTGTGCGGTGACCCTGGCCATGGCGGCGCTTGTCGGTCTCGTCCGCGGGCACGCCTGCCACATACCCGATCGGGATGACGTCACGCTCCGCCCGCCATCCCTCGCTGTCGAGGGGGTGTTCTATGGAGTGCACCGCGATGGCTGAGCCCGACCGCCGCCCGCCGGACGCCCGCGCGGCCTTCTTCCTCTACCTAGCGAGCCTCCAGCGTCCCAAGGTGCTCGAACTCGGTACCAAGCGCTCCATTCCCGACCGCGGCACGAGCCACAAGGAAGAGATACTCCGCTTCAACCCGACGGCCGTCCACGTTGGTGCCGATGTCGAGCCGGGGTTGGACGTCGACGTCGTAGTTGACGCACACCGGCTCACAGAAAACTTCCCGCGCGCCACATTCGATGCTTTCATCGCCGCCTCGGTCTTCGAGCACCTTCGATGGCCTTGGCTCGCCGCGTTGGAGCTGAATAGGGTTCTCAAGGTTGGGGGTATCGGCTTCGTACAGTCCCACCAGTCCTTTCCGATTCACGCATACCCCGCTGATTATTGGCGCTTCAGTACGGAGGCCTGGGGGGCGCTCTTCTGTCCCGAGATGGGCTGGCGGGTGGTGTCCGCGAACTACGACTTCCCCTGTCGTGTTGTCCCACTGGTCGAGGTCGCTGTGTGGAACGAGACTTCGCCGTCCTATCTCAACTCCTCGGTGTGCGTGCAGAAGACTGCCGAAGTGTCGCGTGGGCGTTTCCGCTGGCGCGTAGACCTCGATGCCGCGGTCGCAGTGGGGTCTGATCCGAATGGCATGCCGTTCCCTCAGGCTCCTCCCGAGCCGTGGTGGTATACGGTCTATCGCCGTCTTGCGCCCCTCGTTCCCCGCGCGGTTCGCCGCAGGGGCCGGCGCTGGCTGGACCAGCGCGCGGCGCGCGGCTGACTCGCGTCACCGTCGGGCCTACTCGATCACGCGGAAGGCCAATCTTCTTTCGTCCCAACTATAATAGTTCAATCCTCGTTATCCGACGCTGACCCCCGCCGGCCCCTGCTTCAGGACCCGGAGCCCCGGTCCGGAGCCGCATATACGGACGAGTAGTTCCGTCGGAAGCTTCTCGAATGCCTCCAGGGCGCCCTCCTGCCTACCGTTCGCCCAGAGTCCCCAAAAAATGGCTCCGAACCTGCCGACCTCAGGATCTCCGAGCCCCGGTTCGCCACCGATCACCCTGCGCTACCCGGCGCCATCCCCTGGCCCGCTACCCATAAGCGCATAAAAGGTCGGACGCTTCGAGCCGGACGCGACAGTGCGGAAGAACCCCAGATCCCGGTTGATCCTTACGGCCTTTGCCAGCGCCAGCCGTTGATGACGATTGGATCGGCGACCGGTGCGGTCCCCCATCCGAAATAGAGCCAATACTGCTGTGGGGACCCGGGCACGGGAAAGGCATGCCCGGTCTGGGCGCGATAATTGGGAGCACCGTTGATTCCCGGAAACGAGGAGTCGTCGACGAAGGTGATTCCATCGGTGGATTTCAGCCGATTGATCCTAAATGGCGTACCGGAGTCGTAGAGCATCTCGTATCCGCTCGCGGTTTTCAGAACGTCGGGATTGACGTGATAGGGAAGGACCACACGGATCGGCGAGGTTGCCCGGAAGAAGTCCACCTGCGGGTTGATAGTGGCGCGTTGGACCGACCCGTCGGTTGCCGGGTCGTTGGTGTTGACGAAGAAATAGAGGTAGACGAGGCTCTCGCTGATCTTGACCGCCGATGGCGACCAGGCTCCGCCGTTGTTCAGACCGTTGTTAATCCCGATGACCAACTGCGGCGTAGACCAGGTGACACCGTCGTAGCTCGTGGCGCCGTAGGTGACGTTGTGCCCCGTCGTGTAACAGTCCGTGACGGTGGTGCAGCCAGTGAGATACATCAAATACACGAGCCGCGCGGAGGGGCTACCGGCCGGGTACGAGACCGCGATCACCGAGGGATCGTTGAAATGATATCCGGCCGAGTTGATGACCGAGGTCGGTGCCGTCCAATTCCTCAGGTTCGTGGACGTGGAATGGTAGATGCGATCGTTTCCGTATTGGTCGCGATCGGCGCAGTTCTTCCAACCGCCGCACCACATGTGGAACAGGCCTGGTTGTGCCGCGTCCTGAAGGACCGTGGGGCTGTAGAGCTGGCTACACCCATCCTCTTGCGGGTAGATCACGGCGGTCTCCAGCACCGTATCCTGGCCTGTGATGGCATCGCTCGCCACCGGGAGGAAACACGCCACCCCAATCGCGATCAAAAGTCGTTGGGCTGGGCCGGTTGGCGTTACGAGTTGGTGACCCGATCGGATAGACATGGACCCGAATGCCGAACCGAGAGCTGATGCTCTCTATGACCAGGACTCCCTCACCTGGCGTCTCGCGGCCGGCGCTACAGCTTTCGCTGGAGGACGTCCTTGATCGCGGCGTCCTCGAGCCCGGGCTCCGCGTACATGCGCTTCAGCTTCGCGTCTCGGCTTCGAGTTCCTTCGTCCGCCGAAGCTCCGCGACCGAAGTGCCCGCGGACTTCGAGCGCCACACAGCAGGTCCGCCACTGGGACTCCCGCCGCGGTCGGCGATGCCTCACGGCCACTCGCCCGGACCCGCGGCGGCTCAGCCCACTTGCGCCCGCTGCTCGACGGTCGCGCCGCCGAGGTAGCGCACGATCGGTTCGACCACGGTGCGCCAGTGAAAACGGGGCCGGATGCCGGGGACGTTGGCGGCAATCGCGTGGCGCGCGGCGGGGTCGTTGGCGAGTGCGAGGATGGCATCGCGCATCGGCCCGACCTCGGCGCCGGGCAGCACCACGCCAAGCCGGTGGCGTTCGATCAGCTCGGCCATGTCGTCCCCCGCGTTCACGAGCATCGGCAGCCCGGCCCAGATGTAGTCGAGCACGCGCGTGCGCGCGGAGATCTCGGTCTCGAAATTGGCCGGCTGGCAGTAGACGCCGAGGTCGGCCTCGAGCAGGTAGTCGGCGCGGCGCGCGTAGGGGACCGGGTACTCGTTGAAGATGACACTGCGGCCGAGCGCGTGCAGCTCCTCGGCCAGCTCGCGGGCGCGGCGCGCCATGCGCGAGGGCTCGCCGCCCGGGCGGCGGTAGAAGGAGAAGAAGAGCTTCACCCGCGGATCCTCGCGATGCGCCTCGTGCACGGCGCGGATCAGTGTGAGCGGGTCGAGCCAGTCCCAGATTCCGCCGAACCAGATGAGCACGAAGTCGTCGTGGCCGATCCCGGGCACGCGGCCGCGCAGCACCATCTGGCTCTTGGTCGGCGGCTCTTCCGGGATGCCGAAGCCGACCACGTCGATCAGGCTGCGGAACTCGCGGTCGGCCTCGCCGGGCCCCCGCGTGAGCCGGCCGCAAGCGGTGAGCATGCCGAGCCAGTAGAGCCGCTGGCGCTCGTTGCCGCAGACGAAAAAGCTGGCGCGCAGGAGCGCCTCGCGGATGATCTGCGTCGCGAACTCGTACTCACGCGGTCCGACGTCGAGGTTCTCGACGTGGATCGGTGTCACCATGTCGGCGATGATCGGCTGCCCAGCGCGGTCGAGGTCGGGGTAGCGGTGGAGCACGTCGCCCTGGACGAGAATCGCGGCGTGGCGGTCAGCCAGCGCGGCGGCCGCCCCGCCGAGCGGAGGGAGCGAGACCAGCTCGAAGCCGCGGCCGCGGAGATCGGCGGGGAGCACGTGAGGAACGGCGAGCGTAACGCGCAGCCCGTGAGCCGCGAGCGAGGTCGCCATCTCGTAATGCCGCATGCCGAGCCCGATGCGGACGTCGCCGATCACGTCGGGGGTGACGACGAGGAGGTCGCGCGCGGCTGGGAGGCGGACGCCCTGGTAGCCGAGCTCGTAAACGAGCGTGCCGGGCACCGGCCGCCCGTCGACCTGGAGCCCCTCCGCGCGGTCCGTCCGGCACCACAGCGTCACGCCGTCTCCCGGGCGGGCGTCTGGGCTCGAGACCGCGATCGTGAAGCGCCGCCCCGCCGCGTCGCGGATCGGCTCGAAGACGAAAGTGTGCATGCGGTTGTCGGTGAACTCCTCGGCGGGCAGGACCACTTGGCGCAGCGCCTGCCCCGTTCCGTCGCGCACGAGCACCTCGAGCCGGCTGCGGTTGCGGCGGGCGAAGGTGCCGATCTTCAGGCGCACGCGGGCGAGGCCATCGTGCGCGCCCGTCACCTCCTGCTCGAGGCGCCGGCCGTGGACGAGCTCGCCGGGCGCGACCTCCGTGCCGTCGTCGCTGGCCGCCGCGCCTGCAAAGGCGGCGAGCGCCGGCTGCGCCGCAGCCGTGACGGCCGGGGATCCGCCGGCGAGCCGCGCCCGCGCGATCCGCATCGCCTTGCGGACGATGCGCTCGGGCAGCCCCCCGCGCGTGACGAACCACTCGACCGCCCCCGCGAGCCGGCTCAGCAGCTCGACGCCCCGGCCGGCGACCTGTACGAGCTGGTGCACGTCGGCCTCGAGCGCACTGCGCTCCCTGGATCCGGCGCCCGAAAGCAGCTGCGACCGCCCGGCGGCGGCCGTGCGCTCGCGGCTCTCGCGCTCGAGCGCTTCGGTAGCCGCTCCCACGCGCTGTGCGACGGTGTCCAGCTGGCGTTGGAGATCCTCCCACATCTGTCCGAAGAACATGACCGCCTGCCCGAGGACCGGTCGGTGCGCTGGCGGGAAGCCGGTGCGCTCGAGCGCCAGCTCGGTCATGCTGCGCAGCCCGGCCGCGTGGGCTCGCAGCCGCAGCTCGGCCACTGCCTTGTTCCACAGCAGCGTGTCGCGCGTCGTGGGCTCCATCGGCTCGTCGCGGCCGAGCAGCTCCTCGAAGAGCGCGAGCGCCTCGGCCGCCCGGTCACCGTGGAGCAGCGCGATACCTTCGTGGAGGCGGGCGCGAGCGAACCACCCCGACCCGAAGAGGCCCGGGAAACTCTCCTGGAGCGCGCTCAGATGCGCGGCGACGGCGAAGTCGCGCCGCGCCGCGTCCGGGTCCCGGGCATGGAGGAGCGCCACCATGCCCCGGTAGAAGTGGTACCGCCCGACCGAGGCCGGTACCCGGCGCATCAGCTCGAGCAGCCCCTCCCGCCGCAGCCCGAGCGCCGTCTCGGGCCGAAAGCCCGCTGCCGCCAGCAGCCTGTCCATCGCGGCGAGGTGCGGCCCGGCGTCGGCGAAACGGCCCGCGTTGACGGTGTGCTCGATCAGCCGATGGAGCGCGCCGGCGTAGAGGCTGTCTCCCGGTGTCGCCGGGTGCGCCGCGAGCAGCGTACGGAGATACCACTCGACGAGGACACCGCCGCCCGCCTGCACCCCGGCCCATTCGAGCTCAGCGGGGATGCGTCCCGGCTCGCGGGCGGCGACAGCGATCATACGCTGCCGGCCCGTGGAGCCCTCGCTGAGGAAGGTTCGTACGTCGCGCAGGCCGCGACGACCGAGCAGGAGCCGCAGCGAGGCCGGGGAGAGGATGTTCAGGTGGAAGCCCGGGCCGAATGACTCGTACCACTGGAGCTCCGTCCGCCCGCCGTCGGCCAGCACCTCGGCGTTCGGCGTGGTGAGCACGAGGAAGCCCTCTGGGGCGAGCGGCGCGAGCAACGTGTCGACGAAGGCGTCGGGGTCTGGCACGTGCTCGAGCACCTCGGAGGCGATGACGACATCCGCGCAGCCCGGCACTCGCGCCTCCTCGAGCCGCGCGCGCTCGAGCCGCACACCGAGCTGCTCGCGGCCGAGGTCGGCGAACTCCGAGGGCTCGACGCCGATGGCCTCCCACCCGAGCGCCTGGGCCATGTGCACGGCGAAGCCGAAGCCCGGGCCCGCCTCGAGGTAGCGAACTGGCCGCTCGGGCTGGCCGACGAGCATACGAGCGAGATGGAGCAGGCAGGCCATGAACTGGAGCCCCGCCTCGGCCTCGACGTACACCTTGACGCGCACTGCGAGATCGACGCCCGCGGCGTTCTCCCCGCGGTCGTCGAGCGGCACCGGCACTGCGTCGAGCACGGTCGCGCACGCCGCGCACCGGAAGAAGTGGTGCGGCTCGCCGGTCATGGCGGCGTGGGTCGCCAGGAAGGCGAGGGCGCGGCTGCCGCACAGGCGGCAGCGGGTGACGAGGGGCGGCGGTGGGTCGGTCATCGACCGACCGCGACGGCGCCCGGCTCGACGCTCGAGGCGACCGCACCCGTCCGCTCGCTGAATGCACGGACCGCCGCGGACGGACCGTCGGCTTCTATCCGCCCGACCGCCATCCACACCGCGCGTTCGCAGATCACCGGCGGGCGATCTAGCACACGCTCGCGCGGCTGTCATAGAGCCGATACGCGGAAGACCACCGCGCGGCGGAACTCCTCAGACGGAACGCCGGAGTTGAACGACAGCACCGTGCAACATAAAAAGGCCGCCTGTTCTCCGCCACCTCGTGCAAGGCCCGCTCGGAACGGGGGCCGGAGGGATGAGCAGCGCTCATCACGAACTCCCGCATCGCGAGGCGGGGGGGGGCACGCCCGCGCAGGAGCGCCGTCCACCTGCCGCGCGCCCCGACGAGGCGCGGGCCGATCTCGAGTGCCTCGTCGGTGACCTGAGCGAGCAGCAGTTCACCCCGGAACGGCAGATCGACGCGCTCTCGTGGCGGCTCACGCTCCTCGAAGGCGCGCCCGGCATGCGGCGGTTCGTCCGCAGCGTCTGGCGCGCACTCCGCCGCAGGCAGGTCGTCTTGACGCCGCGGCCCTCGAACGACGTGGTGTACCGGGATGCGGCAGCCAGCGAGTGGGAGTCCGTCGGGAGCGACCCGGGCCTCGAGCTCGTGCCCCGCGGCCGCTACCCGACGGGTTGGGTCCAGCTCGACTTCGAGCTTGTGAGCGGCGTGGCTGGAGCGCGCCCGCCGCTTCTCCATGTCGGACGCGGAGGGGGGTACACGCCGAGCGGATGCATTCGGCTGCCGTGGCCTGAGGGCGGGCGCATTCGGGCGGTGGCGAACCTCGCGACGGTCGTGCACTCGCTCCGCCTAGACCCGCTCGACCGGCCCGGCACGTTCCGGCTGGGGCGCCTCGCGATTCGGGAGATGGGACGCCCCGAGGTGGGGCTGCGGCTGGCGGTGCCCGCCCTCTGGTCGCTCATGCGTCGGCCGCGTCGCATCCCAGGGGCGGTAGCCGACCTCGTATCGCTCCTGCGGGCAGGCGGCCTTCAGGCGCTCAAGAACCGGATGGTCGGCAAGGACCAGGTCGATAGCCAAGCGGTGCGCTACAGCGATTGGGTGGCGGCCTTCGACACGCTCGCGCCCGCGGATCGAGTCGCGATCACTCGCCGCCTCGAGGCGCTCCCCAACCGGCCGCTCCTCTCGGTCGTCATGCCCGCCTACAACACCCCCCGGCGCTGGCTCACGCGTGCCATCGAGTCGGTCCGGGCTCAGCTCTACCCCGAGTGGGAGCTGTGCGTCGCCAACGACGCCTCGACGGCTCCACACGTGCGCCGTGTGCTCGACGCGTATGCCCGGCGCGATCCGCGCGTTCGGGTCGTGCACCGCGAGACGAACGGGCATATCTCCGAGGCATCGAACAGCGCGCTCGCAGTCGCGCGCGGAGACTACGTCGTCCTCATGGACAGCGATGACCAGCTGCCCCCGCACGCGCTGTACGTCGTCGCCGAGCAGCTCTGCGCGCACCCCGAGACCGATCTCCTCTACAGCGACGAGGACAAGATCGACGAGCGCGGGCGCCGCTTCGGCGCGTACTTCAAACCTGACTGGAACCCCGACCTCTTCCTGTCGCAAAATTACTTCTCGCATCTCGGCGTCTACCGCACCTCGCTCGTTCGGGAGGTTGGCGGCTTCCGGTCGGTCACTGACGGCAGCCAGGACTATGATCTCGCGCTCCGCTGCGTCGCGCGCACACGGGCCGAGCGCATCCGCCACGTGCCGCACGTCCTCTACCACTGGCGGGCGATCGAGGGCTCGGGCGCGATGGCCGCCGACGCCAAAGCATACGCGCACCCGGCAGCCGAGCGAGCGGTGCGCGATCTCGTCGCCGTGATCGACCGGCGAATCGAGGTATCAGCCGGCCCCTTTCCCACGACTTACCGAGTGCGATGGCCGCTCCCGGTCGAGCCGTTGCTCGTCTCGCTCATCGTGCCGATGCGCAACGGTCGGGCGGTCCTGGAGCGGTGCGTGGAGAGCGTGCTCGGCCGGACGAACTACCCGCGGCTGGAGCTGCTCGTGGTCGACAACCAGGCTGACGATCCGGCGACGCTCCAGTACCTGGCCTCGCTCGCGCAGAGCGGTCGAGCGCGAGTGCTGCGTTACGACCGACCCTTCAACCACTCCGCGATCAACAACTTTGCCGCCCGGGCCGCGCGCGGCACCGTGCTCGGGCTGGTCAACGACGACATCGAAGTCATCGGCCCCGGCTGGCTTTCGGAAATGGTGTCGCAGGCGCTCCGCCCGGGGATCGGAGCCGTGGGCGCGCGCCTCCTGTACGCGAATGACACCGTGCAGCACGCCGGCATCGTGACCGGTCTCAATGGCCTCGCCGGCCACGTGCACCGCTACCTGCCGTCTGAGGAAGGGGGGTATTTCGGCCGCGCCCGCCTCGTCCAGAACGTGTCCGCAGTCACGGGGGCGTGCCTGGTCGTCCGGCGAGAAGTTTTCGAGCAGGTGGGCGGGCTCGACGAACACAACCTGCCCGTCGCCTTCAACGACGTCGACTTCTGCCTGCGCCTCGAGGAAGCGGGGTACCGCAACCTGTTCACGCCCTACGCCGAGCTCTACCACCACGAGCCACTCGGCCGGGGCGCGGACGACACCCCGGAGAAGCGCGGGCGCTTCCAGCGAGAGTTCGATTACATGCTGCGGCGTTGGGGGGACCGGCTGCGGGGCGATCGCTACTACAGCCCGAACCTGTCCCTCGGCACCGAGGTGGTGGAGATCGCGTGGCCGCCGCGGGCCGAGAAGCCGTGGCTCGAAGCCGCCGCCAGCGCTACGCGCTGATGCGCCGCCGGCTCAGCTCGCCGCCGCAGCCACCGGCGCCGAGCGCGACACGAACGCGTCGACGACCTGCCGCGCCGGTCCGTCCGCCACCACGCGCCCCTCGTTGAGCCAGACGACGTGCTCGCAGAGCTGGAGGATCGATTCGGGCGAGTGGGATACCAGGACGAGCGTCGTGCCGCGTCGCATGATGCTCTCGATGCGCTCCGTGCACTTCCGCTGGAACTCGATGTCGCCGACCGAAAGGACCTCGTCGACGAGCAGGATGTCGGGCTCGACGTCGGTCGCGATGGCGAACCCGAGCCGCGCCACCATGCCCGTCGAGTAGGTGCGCACTGGCGCGTCGATGAAGTCGCCGAGCTCGGAGAATGCAACGATGCGCTCGAACCGCCGCTGCATCTCGCGGCGCGACCGCCCGAGGATCGCCCCGTTCAAGAAGACGTTCTCGCGGCCCGAGAGCTCCGTGTCGAAACCGGCCCCGAGCTCGAGCAGGGGAGCGACGTGGCCGTTCACCGTCACGTCACCGCCCGTCGGACGGAGCACCCGGGCGATCACCTTCATCAGTGTGGTCTTGCCGGCCCCATTCCGGCCGATGATGCCGAGGGACGCGCCGCGCGGAATGCGCACGCTCACTTGCGCAAGCGCGTCCAGCTCGTGGTAGACCACGCTGCCGCGGAGCCACTTGATCGCGAACTCCTTGAAGGTCGGGATCCGCTCCCGCGGCACGCGGTAGCGGACGGAGACGTCCCGGAGCTCGATCGCGAGGGTGCTGGCCGGCACGGTCTCAGACCAGGTAGGCGATCCGGTCACTGTAGCGATCGAAGATCGCCCAGCCGATGACCAGCGTGCCGATGGCCGCCACGGTGGCGGTGATCATCACGTGCGAAGAGGGGAGCGCCCCCTGGTAGATGGGTGTGCGGAAGGCCTCGACGAGATGGGTCATCGGGTTGAGCAGGATGAGGCGGCGGTAGTGATCGGGAAGGGCGCTCAACGGATAGATGATGGGCGTCAGGTACATCCACGCGGTGAGGATCACGCCGTAGATCTGGACGGTGTCGGCAAACATCACGCAGAGCGGCGCCAGTGCGAGGGAGAGGCGCAAGGAGAAGAGCGTCGCGAGGAGGATCGGCACGGGGAGAAAGGCCATTGCCAGGCTGAACGGGTGGCCCACGCACAGCATGATGATCACGAGCGGGACCAGCGAGATGATCAGGTTGACGGTTCCGGCAAGCACCGTGGCGATCACGAAAATGCTCTTCGGGACGTAGATCTTCTTGATGAGGGGGGCATAGCCGAGGAGGCACCCGGTGGACCACGATGTCGCTTGCGCGAAGAAGTTCCAGAGCACGAAGGCGGAGAGGAAGTACACCGTGAAGTGCTCGACCGTCACGCGGAGGATGTGGGCGAACACGATGGTGAAGATCACCATGAGCAACAGCGGGTTCAACATCGTCCACAGGATACCGAGCGCCGAGCGCTTGTAGCGGACCTTCAGATCTCGGGCGACGAGGTCACGAAGCAGGCTGCGGTAGCGCATGACCTCGCGCAGCGAGTCGAGCACCCGGCCCGCGTAGCAAAACGGCGATGGCAGAGCAAATCGCGGCTCCCGAGTCTGCGACCCGTGCGCTCCACGGTCGGCTCAGCGCACGTAGCCGAGCGCGCGCAGTCGGTCGTCGAGGCGAGCATCTACGGAGACCGGCGCCGCCGGGGCCGTCAGGCCCGAGCGTGCGTCGGCGCGCGCGCGCAACTCGGTCGGGGACGCGCGCGTGATCAGGTTGTCACGCTGCCGCGGATCGCGCGCCATGTCGTAGAGGCCCTCGCCTGTCGCGCTGCGAATGTACCAATCGGGACCGCGGATGACGGTGACAGCGAGGGGGTGCGCCTGCACTTCGGGAGCCTCGATCCGGCCCCCGGCGGTCCAGAGGAAGGCATGCTCCAGCGCGAAGAGCGGCCGCTCCGGCGGCGGCGCGCCGCCGCGCAGGAGCGGAGCCAGGGAGACACCGTCGAGGCCCGGCCGCCGCTTGACGCCGAGAAGGTCGATCAGCGTCGGCATGACGTCGACCAGCGACACCGGTGTGTCGACCGTGCGCGGACGAATTCCCGGCGCGCGTACCAGGAGCGGCACGCGGATCACGTCTCCGTGCAGCCGGCCGCCGTGATGCGTCCGCCCGAGCTCGGGATCGAAGCCCTCGCCGTGATCGGAGACGAGCACGAGCACGGTCGAGTCCCACAGATGCCGGGCGCGCAGGGTGTCGACCAGCCGCGCCACGGCCGTGTCGAACTCGGCGACCTCGAGCTCGTAGAGGCGGCGCAGCTCGGCCCACGTCTCCGGCGGGCAGCGCCGCTCTGCCTTGAGGCAGGCGGTGAGTTCCTCGGGCGTCTCGACAGGGCGTTGTGGAAGGCGCTCGACCGTAGCCGGATGCAGGCGGAAGTAGTCGTGAACCGCGTAGCTGTGGAGGAAGAGGAAGAGGGGCACGGCGTGTGGCTGCCGGGTCGCCAGGAAGGCGAGCCCGCGCTCCAGGCGATCGTCTGCGCCGGTGCTGTCGGAGGCCGCCTCGGGTCCGACCGGGCCGGTCCCGGCGATCCGCTCCTCGTACCGTTCGAAACCCTTCGCGAACCCGTACCGCCGATCCAGGTATCCGCCGCCGGTGAAGGCGACCGTCTCGTATCCCGCGCGCTTGAGCTCCTTCGCGAGCGTGGGCACGCCTTCGCCCAGACGAAGACGGCGATCGGTCGCCCCATGCCGATCGGGATAGAGGCCGGTCAGCAGGGACGCGTGCGACGGGAGGGTCCATGATGCGGTGGCGAGAGCCTCGCTGAAGCGGACGCTCGCGCGCGCCAGCGCGTCGAAGCCCGGCAGCTCGGGCGCCGCTGGCGCAAACGCCCGGAGCGCGTCGCGATTGAGCGTGTCGACCGACACGATCACGACGTTCGGCGGTGTGGCCCGGGTGCAACCGAGCGAGGCCACCAGCGCGAGCGTGACGAACCGGGACAGGCGCACCTCGCGCCCTTAGCGCGTATGCGGCCGGGACTCCAGCGCGTCCCGTGGTGCGCCGATCCCGCCCCCGTCGCGTTCCGGCCTGGACCCTTCGATCGTCACGTTCCCGACTCGTTGAAGAGATTCAACCGCCTGCGCTTCAAGTAGTCCAGCTTCCAGTCGAGGCCTGCTGCTTGGGGCGAGGGGTGCACGGTGAAGTGGGTCAGACGATCGCAGGCAGCAATGTCGGCGCGCTGCAGGTAGCAGGCCCTCCACCGAGCCTTGCCCCCGCAGAAACCCCTGAGCAGGCCGCGATACTGCGCATGCACGCGGAGCTCGCCGGTGATCAGCAGGGCCGCAAAGGCCACAGTCGCCAGACGGCGGGCCCACCCGCCCCCCAGTCGGAGCGCCAGGTAGATGGCGAAGAGCCCTGGCACCAGGTACAGCACGTACCGGGACGCTTGGCTGGTCTCCACTCCCTGGCAGATCCGTCCCACGGTGGCATTCGCCACGAATAGCGTCGTGAAACCGGCGAACGTCAGGAGCACCGCGGACGACGTGCCGGACGCGTCGCGCGATCCCGCCCTCCTCGCCGCCGTGACTACGAGCGCGAGCAGCGTCGCCAAGGTGCCGAGGCCCAGCAGGACCGAAATCTTCGTCTTGCCCAGCCACCCGAACGGCAAGCTGAGCATGAGCGCGGCGTAGGGGAAGTACTCCCACGGACGCGGGTGCGGGAACTCGAAGCAGGCCACTGCCGTTGTGTACCGGTAGCCGACCATGAACGCCGCCAACGTGGCCACAGCCACCACAACGCAGAGCGCGAGGAACGGGACGCACTCTCGCCCATCCACCGCGCGCCTCCCTGCCTCGATGGCGATCAGGAACGGCGTGATCAACCCCAGCAAGATGCCGAAGCCCGTGTAGACCGACAGGGCATTGAGCGCCAGCAGCCCCGCGGTTCTGAGATAGAGACCGGGCAATGTGAGGCACAGGCCGAAGAGCATGAGCAGGAGGAGCGGCACCGGCCCGTGCGACATATCGGGAGTGATGACGAATATCTCGAACGACCGGAGCGTCAGGAACAGCAGCGGAACGAGCGCGTCCCAGAGATCGATCCTGCCGCTGAGTCGCGCTTTCACGAGCAACGCAACCGGCACGCACAGCACGACGACGACGCCGGCGACCACCGCATCCATGACACTGTCCCATCGGCTCAGGTCGGCCACCAGGCCGGTGAGGATCCCGCCCACCCTGAGCCGGTGCGGCCCGTGCTGCCAGCGGAAGAGCGTCCACACGCTGGCGCCCTGGAAGAGCGGGTTGTAGTAATCCCACTGGTCCCGGAAGAGAATGTTCACCTGCTTCCTGGCGATGAAGCGAAAGAAGCGCCACGACAGGAGCCCTCCTACCGCCACGATCAGCCCGAGTGCGCTCCACGCCGACGCGTTCGCGGCGACACCCGCCCCTTGCCGGACTGTCGCCGCGGCTTCCCGCCGCGCATCGCTCGTCGTGTTCGAGAAGGTCACGGGCGGCAAGCTATGCCGTGATGAGCGAGACGCGCGGTGAGTCCGTCATGGTGGTCCGGAGAGAGCGCGGACTAACATGAACGGAACCGCAGCTCCAGGGAACGTGGGGCGCTGAGGAACGTCGGGCGCTCGCCGAGCGGTGCGCGCCGGATCCGCCTTGCGTGGCGCTCGTTTTTCTTGTTTGAGGAGCCGGATGCCTCGCTACTCCCTCTCCACGGTCCCGCCCGGCGATCCCATCCGCGCCGCCTCCGACGGCCGCCTCGACGTCCCCGACCGCCCCATCATCCCCTTCATCGAGGGCGACGGCACCGGCCCCGACATCTGGCGCGCGAGCCGGACCGTGTTCGACGCGGCGGTCGCGAAGGCATACGGCGGCAAGCGCGAGATTGCGTGGATGGAGGTCTACGCCGGCGAGAAGGCCTTCAACCGCTTCAAGGACTGGCTGCCCGAGGAGACGGTGACGGCGTTCAAGGAGTTCGTCGTCGGCATCAAGGGGCCGCTCACCACGCCCGTCGGCGGCGGCATCCGCTCGCTCAACGTGACCCTCCGCCAGGTGCTCGACCTCTACGTCTGCCTGCGGCCGGTGCGCTACTTCGCGGGCGTGCCGAGCCCCGTCAAGCGCCCCGAGCTGGTCGACGTGGTGATCTTCCGCGAGAACACCGAGGACATCTACGCCGGCATCGAATGGCCGGCCGAGAGCCCCGAGGCGCGGAAGGCCATCGCCTTCCTCGAGGGCGAGATGGGCGTCAAGAAGATCCGCTTCCCCAAGACGAGCGGCATCGGCATCAAGCCGATCTCGCGCGAAGGCACGGAGCGCCTGGCAGGCGCCGCCGTCGACTACGCGCTCCGCCACGGACGGCGGAGCGTCACCTTCGTGCACAAGGGCAACATCATGAAGTTCACGGAGGGGGCGTTCCGCGACTGGGGTTACGCGCTCGCGACGCGCGACTACCGCGACCGCGTCGTCACCGAGCGCGAGAGCTGGGTGCTGGGCAACCGGGAGGCGCGGCCGGACATCTCGGTCGAGGACAACGCGCGCGAGACCGACCCGGGCTACGACCTGATGACGCCGGCGCAGCAGGAGAAGGTGCGGCGCGACGTCGAGGCGGCGCTGGCGCTCTGGCCGACGCACGGCGATGGCAAGTGGAAGAAGAAGCTCCTCGTCCGCGACGCGATCGCCGACATCACCCTCCAGCAGGTCCTCACCCGGCCGCGCGACTTCGACGTCGTCGCCACGCCCAACCTGAACGGCGACTACCTCTCCGACGCGCTCGCCGCCCAGGTGGGCGGCATCGGCATCGCGCCCGGCGGCAACATCAACTACCAGACCGGCCATGCGATCTTCGAGGCGACGCACGGCACGGCGCCCAAGTATGCCAACCAGGACAAGGTCAACCCGGGCTCCGTGATCCTGTCGGGCGAGATGATGCTCCGCCACCTCGGCTGGAACGAGGCGGCCGACGCGATCGTGCGCGGCATGGAGGGCGCCGTCGCGGCCCGCACCGTCACCTATGACTTCCACCGGCTGATGGAAGGCGCGACGCTCGTCTCCTGCTCCGGCTTCGCGCGCGAGATCATCAAGCACATGTAGCGGCGGTCGCGCGCCCCCGGCCTTCGAGGCGGCTGCGCTTGCGCCGGCTCGGTTTTTCTTGTTTGAGAACCAACTCATGGCCAGGAAGAAGATCGCCCTCATCGGCGCCGGCATGATCGGCGGCACGCTCGCGCACCTCTGCGCGCTCAAGGGCCTCGGCGACGCCGTCCTCTTCGACGTGATCGAGGGGCTCCCGCAGGGCAAGGCCCTCGACATCCTCGAGGGCGGGCCGATCGAAGGCTTCGACATCCGGCTCACGGGCACCAACAGCTACGCCGACATCCGCGGCGCCGACGTCTGCATCGTGACCGCCGGGGTGGCGCGCAAGCCGGGGATGAGCCGGGACGACCTCCTCGGCATCAACGCCAAGATCGTCGGCACCGTCGCCGACAACATCCGCACGCACGCGCCCGCCGCCTTCGTCCTCGTGCTCACCAACCCGCTCGACGCCATGGTGACGCTCATGAAGCAGCGGACCGGCTTCCCGAAGCAGCGGGTGGTCGGCATGGCGGGCGTGCTCGACTCCTCGCGCTACCGCTCGTTCCTGGCAGCCGAACTCGGCGTCTCGGTCACCAGCGTGCAGGCGACGGTGCTCGGCGGCCACGGCGACGACATGGTGCCGGTCAGGAGCCATACGACGGTCGGCGGCATCCCGGTGGGGTCCTTCGTGGCGGCCGACCGGCTCGACGCGATCGAGCAGCGGACGCGGCAGGCGGGCGGCGAGATCGTCGCGCTGCTGAAGACCGGGTCGGCCTTTTACTCGCCGGCCTCGGCCGCGATCCAGATGGCGGACGCCTACCTGAACGACCGCAAGACGATCCTCCCGTGCGCCGCCTACCTCGAGGGCGAGTACGGGCTGCGCGGGCTCTACGTCGGGGTGCCGGTCCAGATCGGCGCCGGCGGCGTGGAGCGCGTGATCGAGATCGCGCTCACCGACGGCGAGCGGAAGGCGCTCCAGACGTCGGCCGCGCACGTGCACGAGCTGGTCGAGGCGATGGGACGGGTGTTGGCGGCCGCGGACAAGCCGGGATGAGCGGCGGGGGCTGTCCGCTAGGCCTCGCCCCACCAGCGGCGCATGTCGAGCTCGAGCGCTTCGAACGGCTCGGTGCGGACGAGCGCTCCCCCCTCGACGACGTCCTGGTAGGTGGCCCGGCGTCGCGCGGTGCTCATCGCCAAAGCATACCATTGCGCGCGCGGCGGACCATACCTGGCCGTGGATTAGAAAGTGTGATCACGGGCGCGAGCCCTTTTCATTGGTCTCCGGCGCGAGCGTCCTGCTACCCTTGAGGCACCCTCGATGAACGGTCCCGCGCAGTCCCGGCGACGGTTCGTCCTCCGCCGCCTCCACTCGCTCACCGGCATCGTCCCGATCGGCGCCTATCTCTTCGCGCACATCTTCCTCGAGAACTCCTTCGTCCTCGGCGGGCCGGCGAGCTTCGAGCGGCTGGTCGCGGCGATCGCGGCCTTCCCGGCGCCGCTGCTGCTCACCATCGAGGTGCTCTTCATCTGGGGCCCGCTCCTCTTCCACGCCATCTACGGCTTCGTGCGCGTCGCGGACGCCGAGCTCGACAACCCCCTGCGGACCGACTACCTGGGCGCCTACCTCTACACGCTCCAGCGCCTCTCGGGCGTCATCGCCTTCCTCTTCGTCGGCTGGCACGTGTGGAGCACGCGCATGCAGTACTACTTCTTCGGCGCCGAGATCACCTACGGCTTCATGCACCGCATGATGGTCGACCCGATCACGTTCACCATCTTCCTGGTCGGCGTCCTCGCCTCGGTCTTCCACTTCACCAACGGCATCTGGACCTTCTGTGTGACGTGGGGCATCACCGTTGGCCCGCGCGCGCAGCGGACGCTGCGCGCCGTGTGCCTCGGCTTCTTCGTCGTCATGTACGGGACGGCGTTCGCCATCCTCATGGCGTTCCGCGCCTGACGATGGCGCGGCCCCGCTTCATCGTCGTCGGCGGCGGGCTGGCGGGCCTGATGACCACCATCCGGGTCGCCGAGGCGGGGTTCCCCGTCGACCTGTTCTCCGTCGTGCCCGTCAAGCGCTCGCACTCGGTCTGCGCGCAGGGCGGGATCAACGCCGCGGTCAACTGGAAGGGGGAGGGCGACTCGCCCTGGCGCCACTTCGACGACACGATCTACGGCGGCGACTTCCTCGCCAACCAGCCGCCCGTGAAGGCGATGTGCGAGGCCGGGCCGGGGATCATCTTCCTCCTCGACCGCATGGGCGTGCCGTTCAGCCGCACCGCGGAAGGGCTCCTCGACTTCCGGCGTTTCGGCGGCACGCTCTTCCATCGCACGGCCTTCGCCGGCGCGACCACCGGCCAGCAGCTCGTCTACGCCCTCGACGAGCAGGTGCGCCGGCACGAGGCGGCGGGGCTGGTGCGGAAATTCGAGAAATGGGAGCTCTGCTCGGCGGTGATCGACGAGGCGGGCCGCTGCCGCGGCATCACCGCGCTCGACCTGACCCGCATCGAGGTGCAGGCCTTTCCCGCTGCGGCCGTCATGCTCGCCACCGGCGGCCCGGGCATGGTGTTCGGCAAGAGCACGAACTCCGTGGTCAACACCGGCAGCGCGGCCGGTGCGGCCTACCAGCAGGGCGCGTATTACGCCAACGGCGAGTTCATCCAGGTCCATCCGACCGCGATCCCCGGGCCGGACAAGCTCCGGCTCATCTCCGAGTCGATCCGCGGCGAAGGCGGCCGCGTGTGGGTGCCGCGCGACGGACGGCCGTGGTACTTTCTCGAAGAATGGTACCCGACGTACGGCAACCTCGTGCCGCGCGACGTCGCCACGCGCGCGATCTTCAAGGTCGTCTTCGAGATGGGTCTCGGCATCGACGGCCAGCCGATGGTCTACCTCGACGTGAGCCACCTCGACCCGGCGATGCTCGAGCGCAAGGTGGGCGGCGTGCTGGAGATCTACGAGAAGTTCGTGGGCGACGATCCGAAGAAGGTCCCGATGAAGATCTTCCCGGGCATGCACTATTCCATGGGCGGGCTCTGGGTCGACTACGCGCAGATGACGAACGTGCCCGGTCTGTTTGCGGCCGGCGAGGTCGACTACCAGTTTCACGGCGCCAACCGGCTCGGCGCCAACTCGCTGCTCTCCTGCCTCTACAGCGGGCAGATCGCCGGGCCGGCGATGGTGGCCTATGCCCAGGGGCACGCCAGCGCCGCGTCCGACGGCATCTTCGAGCCGGAGGTGAAGCGGCAGCAGCAGGCCTACGACCGGATCCTCGGGATGGACGGCCCGGAGAGCGCCTACGTGCTGGCGCGCGAGATGGGCGAGTGGATGACGGCCAACGTGACCGTCGTGCGCGACAACAAGAAGCTGGCGGAAACCGATCAGAAGCTGCTGGAGCTGAAGGACCGCTGGGGCCGCATCGGCATCAGCGACCGCGGGCGGTGGGCCAACCACGACGTCTCCTTCGTCAAGCAGCTCTGGAACATGCTCGAGCTGGCACGGGTCATCACGCTCGGGGCGCTCCGGCGGGACGAGAGCCGCGGCGCGCACTACAAGCCCGAGTTCCCGAACCGTGACGACGCGCAGTGGCTCCGGACGACCAGGGCCCGCTGGACCTCGGACGGTCCCCAGTTCTCCTACGAGCCGGTCGACGTGTCGCTCATCCCGCCGCGGCCGCGGAAGTACGACGCGACGATCGGGGCAGAAGCGCGTGGCTGAGGGGCGGACGATCGAGCTGCGGGTGAAGCGCCAGGACGGCCCCGGGGCGCCGCCGTACTGGCAGAGCTTCACGATCCCCTGGAAGCCGCAGCACAACGTGCTCTCCGCGCTGATGGAGGTCCGCACGAACCCCGTGACGACGTCGGGCGAGCGGGTGCCCGCGCCGGTCTGGGACGCGAGCTGCCTCGAGGAGGTGTGCGGCTCGTGCGCGATGGTGGTGAACGGGCAGGTCCGCATGGGGTGCACCGCGCTGGTCGACAAGCTCCGCCAGCCGATCGTCCTCGAGCCCATGACGAAGTTCCCGGTGGTCCGCGACCTGATGGTCGACCGGAGCCGGATGTTCGAGGCGCTCAGGCGGCTGAGCGTCTGGGTCCCGCTCGACGGCACCTACGACCTCGGCCCCGGCCCGCGCCTGTCGCCCGAGCTGCAGCAGTTCCGCTACGCCCTCGATCGCTGTATCACCTGCGGATGCTGCCTCGAGGTCTGCCCCCAGGTCCACCGTGACGACCCGCCCGGCACCGGCTTCGTCGGCGCCGCCGCCATCGGCCAGGCGCTCCTCATGAACCTCCACCCCACCGGCCAGCTCAACAAGGACGACCGTCTCGACGCGCTCATGGGCCCGGGCGGCGTGGCCTCCTGCGGCAACGCGCAGAACTGCGTCGAGGTCTGCCCCAAGGAGATCCCGCTGACCCACGCCATCGGCGAGATCGGCCGCCAAACCACCCTTAAATGGCTGAAGGACATCTTCGCTCGATGAGGAGCGTGAGCGTGAGGAGCAATGCGCAGTTCGAGCAGCGATGCGCGCGAAGCGCGCGAGCGACAACTGGGGAGGCCGAGCGAGGCTTCGCCGAGCCGGCCGACGGGGTCCGGGGGCATCGGAGGAGCGGAGCGCCCGAAGGGCGCGAGCACCGGACGGGCCCCCGGTAGGTTATGAACATACACGAGCACCAGGCGAAGGAGCTGCTCCGCCGCTATGGCGTCGCCGTGCCCGACGGGGAGGCCTGCTTCACCGTCGACGCGGCGGTGGCAACCGCCAACCGGCTCGGCTTCCCCTGCGTCGTGAAGGCGCAGATCCACGCCGGCGGGCGCGGCAAGGCGGGCGGCGTGCAGGTCGTCCGGGACGCCGGCGAGGCCGAGGCGGCGGCGCGGACGCTCCTCGGCAAGACCCTCGTGACCCACCAGACCGGACCGCAGGGCCGCGTCGTCCGCCGGCTCCTCGTCGAGCGCGCCTGCCGGATCACGCGCGAGCTCTACCTCGGCATGGTGGTCGATCGGACCAGCGGCCGTATGACGGTGATGGCCTCGACCGAGGGCGGCGTCGAGATCGAGGAGGTGGCGGCGCGGACGCCGGAGAAGATCCTCCGCGAGACGATCGACCCGGCGGTCGGCTTCGCCGCCTACCAGGGCCGCCGGCTCGCCTTCGGGCTCGGGCTCACGAAGGAGCAGGTGGCGAAGGCGGTCGGCTTCATGACGGCGCTCGCGCGGTGCTTCGTCGAGTCGGACTGCTCGCTCGCCGAGATCAACCCGCTCGTCGTCACCGCCGATGGCGGCCTCCTGGCGCTCGACGCCAAGATCGGCTTCGACGACAACGGCCTCTTCCGGCACCCCGAGCTGCGCGAGCTCCGCGACCCGTCCGAGGAGGACCCGCGCGAGCAGGAGGCCGCCAAGCACGACCTCTCCTACATCGCGCTCGACGGCAACATCGGCTGCATGGTGAACGGCGCCGGCCTCGCCATGGCCACGATGGACATCATCAAGGCGGCCGGCGGCATGCCGGCCAACTTCCTCGACGTCGGCGGCGGCGCCACGACGGAAAAGGTGGCGGCCGCCTTCCGCATCCTCCTCTCCGACGCCGCCGTGAAGGCCATCTTCATCAACATCTTCGGCGGCATCCTCCGCTGCGACGTGCTGGCCGATGGCGTCGTGCAGGCGGCGCGCGGGGTGGGGCTCTCCATCCCGCTGGTGGTCCGCATGGAAGGCACGAACGTCGACGAGGGAAAGGCGATCCTCGCCGGGTCGGCGCTCGACATCATCACGGCGAGCGACATGCTCGACGGGGCGAGGAAGGCGGTCGCGGCCGCGGGGAGGCGCTCATGAGCGTCCTCGTCGACCGGCGCACGCGCGTCCTCACGCAGGGCATCACGGGCGCGACCGGCCAGCTGCACACGCGCCTCTGCCGCGAGTACGGCACGCAGATGGTGGCGGGCGTCACGCCGGGCCGGGGCGGCACCGACTTCGAGGGCATCCCGATCTTCGACACCGTGGCGCGGGCTGTCCGGGAGACGGGTGCGGACGCCTCGGTGATCTACGTCCCGCCCGCCGGCGCGGCCGACGCCATCATGGAGGCGGCCGACGCGGGGCTGCGCGTTGTCGTCTGCATCACCGACGGGGTGCCGGTGCTCGACATGGTGCGCGTCAAGCGTTTCCTCGAGGGCCGGCCGACGCGGCTGATCGGCCCCAACTGCCCGGGCATCATCACGCCCGGGGAGTGCAAGATCGGCATCATGCCGGGCTACATCCACACGCCGGGACGGGTGGGCGTCGTGTCGCGCAGCGGCACGCTCACCTACGAGACGGTCCACCAGCTGACGCTGCTCGGCATCGGGCAGTCGACCTGCATCGGCATCGGCGGCGACCCGATCATCGGCACGGGCTTCGTGGATGCGCTCCGGCTGTTCGACGAGGATCCGGCCACGGACGCCATCATCCTGATCGGCGAGATCGGCGGCACGGCGGAGGAAGACGCGGCCAGCTTCATCAAGGCCCACGTGCGGAAGCCGGTGGTCACCTTCATCGCGGGACAGACGGCGCCCAAGGGGAAGCGGATGGGCCATGCGGGCGCGATCATTGCGGGCGGGCGCGGCACCGCCGCGGAGAAGATCGAGGCGTTCCGCGCGGCGGGCGTGCGCATCGCCCCGAGCCCCGCCGAGCTCGGCGCGACCATGCAGGGCGCCCTGCGGGAGGCGAGGCTGCTGTCATGAAGGAGCGAACGCTGTGTATCGTCAAGCCGGACGCGATGCGAAAGCGCGTCCTCGGCCGCATCCTCGCGATGATCGAGGAGCGGGGGCTCGTGCCCGTCGTCGCCCGGATCGTCTCGCTCGCGCCGGGTGACGCCGAGCGCTTCTACGCCGTCCACCGCGAGCGGAAGTTCTTCCCCGACCTCGTGCGCTTCATGAGCTCGGGGCCGGTCTTCGTCGCCGTGCTCGAGGGCGAGGAGGCGATCGTCCGCTGGCGGGATCTCATGGGCCCGACCGACTCGACGAAGGCGCCGAAGGGCACGATCCGCGGGGAATTCGGCACCGACGTCGAGAAGAACGCCGTGCACGGCTCGGACGGCGCGGAGACGGCACGGGCCGAGATCGGCTTCTTCTTCGCAGGTCTCGAGCTGCCGGGGGAGACGGCGGGGGCGTGATGAGGGGCGCTCCGCGCCGACGTTGTGCTATGTGGTCGCGCGGTGCAGCTGTCGAGATTGGGCGAAGCGATAGTCGCGGAGCGGAAGGTCGTGGGATACTAACTCGCACTCAACCACCCCACGGGCCGCCACAAAGCTCTTTGGCTGATCGAGCACGGATTTACCCCTGACGCCTGGGGGATTCTCGCGGCCGCGATCAAGCGCCATGCTGCCACGCATGAGGTCGCGCGCGTCGATGATTCTCCCTTCGGGAAGCGCTACGTGATAGAAGGGCCGATCGTGACACCTGACGGTCCCAATCCGATCGTTCGCTCGGTCTGGTTCATCGAGACCGGCGACGACGTTCCGCAGTAGGAGTGGCACGTGATCCGCGAGCTCGACAACGTCATCCTGACCGTCGACCTGCCGGAGCATCGCCTGCGGCGCGGTGACGTGGGCACGGTGGTCCTGCTGCACGGCGACCGTGGCTACGAGGTCGAGTTCGTGGCGCTCAACGGCGAGACCTTGGCCGTCGTCACGCTGGAGCGATCGAAGGTCCGCCCCATCGGGGAAGGCGAGATCGCCCACGCCCGGCAGGTCGCGGCTTAGGCATCGACGAGCCCGCCTCCACGTTGCCTCGCCACGGGTCGAGGAAGGCAGTTGAACCTCTGGACCTCCCGCCGCGTACCACCGAGCAGGAGGGAACGAGCCCATGCCTGAGACCCGCAAGTGCCCGTATTGCGCCGAGGAGATCCGCGCCGAAGCGGTGCGGTGCCCCCATTGCCGGAGCCGGGTGGCGACCACCGACCACGACCGGTGGTACCGCAATCACCCGGAGCGCCGGGTCGCGGGCGTGGCGGCCGCGGTCGCGCACGCGCTCGCCCTGCCCATCATGGGCGTGCGCCTCGGCTTCGTCGTTCTGACCTTCGTGCACCTCCTCGGGCCGATCGTCTACGGCGCCCTCTGGCTCCTCGTCCCCTTCGCGCCGGGCGACCCCTCGCCGCTCGAGCGCGCGCTCGCCGCCGGGCAGGACTGGTTCGCAGGGCTCCGAGTCCACTGCCGGGCCGCGCCCCCACCGCCCGACGCCCCGCGCAGCGCGAAACCAAATGGCCTCGGCACGGGTGCCGTCCCGGGAAGCCCGCTCGTATGATAGAGGTCCGCCCGGCCGCCGATGGCGACCGACGAGGACCTCATCGGGGCGGTCGCGACGGGCGACGGGCGGGCGCTCGAGGAGCTCTGCCGGCGATACGAGCGTGGGCTCCATCAGTTCATCTTCCGGCACACCGGCGGGCGCGACGTCGATGACCTCTACCAGGAGACCTGGCTGCGGGTGGTTCGCGCCGCGCGGCGCTTCGATCGCCGCCGGCGCTTTTCCACGTGGCTCTTCCAGATCGCCGTCAACCTCTGTCGCGACTGGCACCGTCGGCGACCGCCCGAGCCGGTCGACCCCGCGGACATCGAAGCGACCCGCGAGGGGACGGCCGCCGCGGCCGACGCGGCGCTCGATGCGCGCCGCCTCCTCGCCGCGCTCCCCGAGCCGCAGCGGAGCGCCGTCATCCTGCGCTACTACCACGACCTCGGCGAGGAGGAGATGGCGGAAGTCCTCGGCTGCCCGCGGGGCACCGTGAAGAGCCGCCTGCACCACGCGATGGCACGCCTCACCCGGATGGCACGGCAATGAGCGAGTGCGACGAGGTGCTCGCCAGGCTCTTCCTCCGCCGCCCGCTCGACGCCGGCGCCGCGGCGCACCTGTCCGCGTGTCCGCGCTGCTCCAGCGAGCAGCGGCACGTGCGGCGAGTCGCAGAGGCACTCGCCTCGCACGACGTGCCGCCGCCGGCCTCGACGCTCTCGGCGCGTGTCCTCGGGGCCGCCGCGCCGCTCCTCGCGCGTCACGCGCGGCGCGCCGCCTGGCGCACGCTCGCGCGCGCCCTCGCGGCGGCGCTCGTGCCGCTGCCTCTGATCGTCTTCCTCGATTTCTACCTCGTGCGGGCGATGTACGGCGTGCTCGACGCCCTGCTGCCGCGCGCGCTCAGCCTCTACGTCGTCTTCAACTACGCCGCGACGCTCACGCTCCTGCTCGCGCTGACCTACGGGATGATCCCGATCGTCGCCGAGCGGCAGATGCGTCTGCGGCGCGAGGAGAGCCGTGCCTGAGGTGGCGAGCAAGCGCTGCCCGTACTGCGCGGAGGAGATCCGGGCCGAGGCCGTCAAGTGCCGCTACTGCGGCAGCTTCCTCGAGCCCGGGAATCCGCTGACGCGCACCTGGTACCGCTCGCGCGAGGGCAAGATGATCGCCGGCGTGTGCACCGGGCTCGCCGAGCAGTTCGGCATCTCGGTGACGATCCTCCGCCTCGCCTTCGTGCTCGGCACGCTGATCGGCGGCCCCGGCCTCATCATCTACGTCGTCCTCTGGGTCGTGATGCCGTATCGCCCGCCGGGGCAGGCGGCGGGCCACGAGGTGACGGCCCGGGGCCCGTAGCGTCCGCAGGCCCTTGGTAGCGCGCGCGGCACCGCGGCGCTAAGCTGGCCGACGTGCCGCGGCCGGACATCCAGGACCTCGACCGCGCGGAGCTCGAGTCCTGGTGTGCGCGCGTCGGCGAGCCCCGCTACCGGGCGGCCCAGGTCCTCACCTGGCTGCACCGCAAGCGGGCCGCGACCTTCGACGAGATGTCGAGTCTCTCGCGCGGGCTCCGCGCGCGGCTCGCGGCGGAGTTCAGCCTCCATCGCCTCGAGCCTGCGTTGGTCGCCGAGTCGGCCGACGGGACTCGGAAGCTCCTCTTCCACCTGCCGGGCGAGCGCGGGTTTCCCGCGGCGGCCATCGAGAGCGTGCTCATCCCGCAGGTCGGCCGCGCCGGCGGCGCCCGCGACCGCCTCACGCTCTGCATCTCGAGCCAGGCCGGCTGCGGCATGGGCTGCCGCTTCTGCGCGACGGCACGCATGGGCCTCGTCCGCAACCTGCGTCCCTCCGAGATCGTCGGGCAGGTGCGGACCGGGATCGAGCTCGCGGCCCCGGCGCCGCTCACCAACGTCGTCTTCATGGGCATGGGGGAGCCGCTCGCCAACTACGGACCGGTCAAGACCGCCCTCGACATCCTGACCGCCGAGTGGGGCTACGCCATCTCCCCCCGGCGGATCACGGTCTCGACGGTCGGCCTCGCGCCCGCCGTCTCGCGCCTGATCGCCGAGACGGGCGTCAACCTCGCCGTGTCGCTCAGCGCGACGACCGACCCGCAGCGGGACCGTCTGATGCCGGTCAACCGCCGCTTTCCGCTCGCGGCGCTCCTGCGCGCCTGCCGCGAGCTGCCGCTGCCGCGCCGCAAGCGCATCACCTTCGAGTACGTGCTCCTCGCCGGCGAGAACGATGCCGACGCGGACGCCCGCCGCCTCGTCCACCTGCTGCACGGGCTTCGCGTCAAGGTGAACCTGATCCCCTTCAACCCGTTCCCCGGCGCCGGGTTCGCCGCGAGCCCCCGCGCCCGCATCCTCCGCTTCCAGGCGATCCTGCGCGCGCACGGCATCGGCGCCACCGTCCGCGAGAGCCGCGGGCAGGACATCCAGGCGGCCTGCGGGCAGCTCGCCGCGGCGCGCCCGGCCGCCTGACGTGCCGGGGATCGGCGTCGTCGTCAATCCGCACGCCCGGGGCAATCTCGACGGCGGCGGCGAGCGCGCCCAGCGCCTGGCCGAGGTGGTCGGCCACGACGGCGTCGTCCGCGTCACGCAGTCGGTGCGCGAGATCCAGGACGTCGCGCGGGAGTTCCGCGAGCGCCGGACGGAGATCCTCGCCATCTGCGGCGGCGACGGGAGCTATCACTGCACGCTGAGCGGCTTCCGCGCCGTGTACGGCGACGAGCCGCTGCCGCTGCTGCTGCCGCTCCGGGCCGGCACGATCAACTACGTGGCGGACGCGACGGGCGGACGGCGCGGCCGCCCGGAGGGCATGCTGGCCCGCGTCGTGCGCGACTACCGGAGCGGGCACAACTACGAGACGACGGAGCGCGACCTGCTGCGTGTCAACGGCGTCGAGCACGGCTTCGTGCTGAGCTTCGGCACGGCGGTCAACTACCTGCGCGCCTACTACGCGATGGAGAAGCAAGGGCCGCTGCACGCGGCGCGGCTGCTCGCACGCCTGATCGTCTCGGCGCTCACCGGCACGCACGCCGCGCGCGCCATCTTCCAGGCGACCGCCGCCGACGTCGAATGCGACGGGGAGCCCGTGCCCTTCCGGCAGTTCACGTTCTTCTTCGCGGCCACCGTCGACCGGATCGCGCTCGGCTTCCGGCCGACCTATCTGGCCACGCGCAAGCGGGGCTACATGCACGTCGTCGGCGGCCCGGTCCCCGCCATGCGGCTCATCCGCCGCGCCGTCCGCATCTACCGCGGCTTTCCGACCAACGAGCCGACGCTCTTCGACAACCTCGGGTCCCGCGTGACCATCCGCTTCTTCCGCCCCGAGCACTACATGCTCGACGGCGACATCCTGCCGCCCGCGGAACGGCTCGACGTCGACGTCGCCTGCCGGGTCACGTTCATTCGCGGGTGAGGGGCGGTCGCGCTCCCACCATTTTGCGAGCGATATGCCGTGGGAGAGGGATTTGTGGCCCTGGCTCCCGGGACTAGACGGGAGGCTGCAGGAAGGAGGTTCCAAAGATGAGATACCTCGTACGCGGCCTTCTCGCCCTCGGTCTCCTCTTCGGCACGGTGCGGTTCGCCAGTGCCGGCTGCGACCTGAGCGACCCGACCACCAAGGCGCAGGTCGACGCGGCGCGCGCGGCCGCCGACCAGGCGTGCGACGCGGCGGGCACCGGCTGCACCACGGCAACGAGCCACGGGCGGTACGTCTCGTGCGTGGCGCACCAGGTGAACCAGAACACGTCGCTGCCGAAGGAGTGCCGGGGCGCCGCCAAGAAGTGTGCCGCCCGCTCGACCTGCGGCAAGCCGGGCTTCGTCACCTGCTGCCGGACCAGCTCGAGCGGCACGACGAAGTGCAGCACCAAGAGCAGCGCCTCGGGCTGCACCGACCACGCGCCGGCGGGCGGCAGTGCCTGCGTGGGGAACCACCCGAGCTGCTGCGACGCCTGCACGGACACCGGCTGCGCTCCGTGAGTCGCCGGTGAGCGACCGGTCGCCCGCCGCGCCGGCGGGTGACCGGCCGTCGGGTTTGCACCGGACGCGTTTTTCCCTACCATGTGCCGGCCGCGGCCCCGGACGCGGCGCGGCATGGCGGAACCCACCCTCGGCGTCATCGGCGGCAGCGGGCTCTACGAGCTCCCCGGCCTCTCGGCCGTCGAGCGGGTGCGCCTCGAGACGCCCTTCGGCGACCCGTCCGACGAGTTCGTGATCGGCCGCCTCGGCGGCACGCGCCTCGTCTTCCTGCCGCGCCACGGGCGCGGGCACCGCCTGCTTCCCTCGGAGCTGCCGTTCTGCGCCAACCTCTACGGGATGAAGCAGCTCGGCGCGGAATGGATCGTCGCGGTCAGCGCGGTCGGCAGCCTGCGCGAGGAGATCGCGCCCGGGCACGTCGTCGTCCCCGACCAGTTCATCGACCGCACGCGCGGCCGCCGCAGCACCTTCTTCGGGAGCGGCGTCGTCGCCCACGTGCAGTTCGCCGATCCGCTCTGCCCGGAGCTGTCGCGCGCCCTTGCCGCCGCGGCCCGCGCCGAGGGGGCGACCGTCCACGCCGCCGGCGTCTACGTGTGCATGGAGGGCCCGCACTTCTCGACGCGGGCCGAGTCGCATCTCTACCGGAGCTGGGGCGCGCACGTGATCGGCATGACGAACCTCCAGGAAGCGAAGCTCGCGCGCGAGGCCGAGATCTGCTTCGCGACGCTCGCGCTCGCCACCGATTACGACTGCTGGAACACGGCGCACGCGGACGTCCAGATCGAGGACGTGCTCCGCGTGCTGCAGGCGAACGTCGACCTCGCGCGCCGGACGATCGTCCGCGTCGCGGCGGCGTTGCCGCCGCGGACCGGCTGCCCCTGTCCCGATGCGTTGCGCCACGCGATCATCACCGACCGCGCGGCCATCCCGCCGGCGGTGCGCGCAGCGCTCGCCCCCATCGCGGGGCGCTGGCTGTGAGCGCCGTCGCGGTCGTTGGCTCGGTCGCGTTCGACGACATCGAGACCCCGGCGGGGCGGGCGGAGCACGTGCTCGGCGGGTCGGCGACCCACTTCGCGGTCGCGGCCAGCTACTTCGCCCCGGTCCACCTGATCGCGGTGGTGGGCGACGACTTCCCGGCCGCCGAGCGCGACTACCTCGCCGCGCGCGGCATTGACCTCTCCGGGCTCGAGGTGCGGCGGGGGCGGACGTTTCGCTGGAGCGGCCGCTATCACGAGGACCTGAACGTCCGCGACACGCTGGCGCTCGAGCTGAACGTGTTCGCCGATTTTCGCCCGGCTGTTGCCGCGGCCGTCCGCCGCGCGCCGTACGTGTTCCTCGCGAACATCGATCCGGCCCTCCAGCAGGGCGTGCTCGCGCAGTTCGAGCGGCCCGCGCTGGTCGCCTGCGACACGATGAACCACTGGATCGAAAGCGCCCGCGAGCCGCTCGAGGCGCTGCTGCCGCGCATCGACCTGCTGGTGGTGAACGACGAGGAGGCGCGGCTCCTCTCCGGCGAGCGCAACGTCGCACGCGCCGCGCGCCGCATCCTCGCCCGCGGCCCGCGCTCCGTCCTCATCAAGCGCGGCGAATACGGGGCGATCCTCTTCTCCCCCGAGTCGGTCTTCGCCGTGCCCGCGTTCCCGCTCGAGGAGGTCTTCGACCCGACCGGCGCGGGCGACACCTTCGCGGGCGGGATGATCGGCTACCTGGCGGCCACCGGGGACCGATCCGACGGCGGGCTCCGGCGCGCCATCGTCTACGGCAGCGTGCTCGCCTCCTACGTGGTCGAGGACTTCGGCGGACGCCGGCTCCGCGCGCTCAGCCGCGACGACGTCGAGCAGCGGTATCGACAGTTCGTCGCGCTCACCGAGTTTTGAGCTCCACGGCGCCCGCGCTCTCGGTCGTCATCCCGCTCTACAACGAGGCGGAGAGCCTGGAGCCGCTCATCGCCGAGCTCGGCCCGGTGCTCGATTCGCTCGGCCGCCCGGCGGAGATCGTCGCGGTCGACGACGGGAGCAGCGACGGGAGCTTCGAGCGCCTCGTCGGGCTCGTCGCGCGCGAGCCGCGGCTCCGCGTCGTCCGCCTGGCGCGCAACTACGGCCAGACCGCCGCCCTCGCCGCCGGCATCGAGCACGCGCGCGGCGGGATCATCGTCTCGATCGACGCCGACCTGCAGAACGATCCGCGCGACATCCCGCGGCTCCTGGCCGCGCTCGACGGCGACGTGGACGTGGTGAACGGGTGGCGGAGGCCGCGGCGCGACCCGTGGCTCCGCCGCCGCCTCCCGTCCGCGCTGGCGAACCGGCTGATCTCCCTGGTCACCGGCACGGCGCTGCACGACTACGGCTGCACGCTGCGCGCCATGCGAGCGCCGGTGGCGAAGGAGCTGCAGCTCTATGGCGAGCTCCACCGCTTCATTCCCGCGCTGGCGGCGGACCTGGGCGCGCGCCTCGTCGAGATCCCCGTGCACCATCGGCCGCGGCGGGCCGGGCGCTCCAAGTACGGGCTCTCGCGCACGCTGCACGTGCTGCTCGACCTCCTGACCGTCAAGTTCCTCTCTGGCTTCTCGACGCGCCCGATCCAGCTCTTCGGGCTGTTCGGCCTGGTGTGCGCCGCCACCGGGCTCGCGCTCACCGCCGAGCTCGGCTTCGAGCGCCTCGTGCTCGGCGTCCGGCTGGCCAACCGCCCCGTCGTCCTCCTCGCGATCCTCATGGTCGTCGTGGGGATCCAGTTCGTGTCGATCGGGCTCCTCGGCGAGATGCTGGTGCGCACGTACCACGAGTCGCAGGCGAAGCCGATTTATCGGGTAAGAGAGGTCGTTGAATTGACTTCCCAGGAGGGCGTCGGTATGCGTGGCCGTCCATGAAGCTCTGCGTCATCGGCACCGGCTACGTCGGGCTGGTCGCCGGTACCTGCTTCGCCGAGAGCGGCAACGACGTCGTCTGCATCGACAACGTCGTCGACAAGATCGAGGGGCTCCGCCGCGGCGTCGTGCCCATCTACGAGCCAGGCCTCGCCGAGCTGATCCGCCGCAACGTGAGCGAGGCCCGGCTGTCGTTCTCGACCGACCTGGCGGACGCGGTGCGGCGGAGCGTCGTCTGCTTCATCGCCGTCGGCACACCCGGCGACGACGACGGCAGCGCCGACCTGAGCGGCGTCATGGCCGTGGCGCGCGACATCGGGCGCGCGATGGACGGCTACCGGGTGGTCGTCGCCAAGAGCACCGTTCCGGTCGGCACCTCGACGCGCATCCGCGAGGCGCTCGCCTCGGTCACCAGGCACCCCTTCGACGTCGTCTCCAACCCGGAGTTCTTGAAGGAGGGCGCCGCGATCGAGGACTTCATGAAGCCCGATCGTGTGGTCATCGGCAGCACGAGCCCGCGCGCGATCGACGTCATGCGCGAGCTCTACGAGCCGTTCGTCCGCACGGGAAACCCGATCCTCACCATGGACAACCCGAGCGCCGAGATGACCAAGTACGCCGCGAACGCGCTGCTCGCGACGCGCATCTCGTTCATGAACGAGATCGCGAACCTCTGCGAGCGGGTCGGCGCGGACGTCGACCAGGTGCGGCGCGGGATCGGCTACGACCGCCGGATCGGCCACCACTTCCTCTTCCCGGGCGTGGGCTACGGCGGCTCCTGCTTTCCGAAGGACGTGAAGGCGGTCATCCGCACCGCGCGCGAGCAGGGCCTGGCCTTCCCGGTGCTGGCGGCCGTGGAAGCGGTGAACGAGGAGCAGAAGCGGCGCCTGGTGGACAAGGTGATCGCCCACTTCGGGTCCACCCTGCGGGGCCGGCGCTTCGCCGTCTGGGGGCTCGCCTTCAAGCCCCGCACCGACGACATGCGCGAGGCGCCGTCGATCACCGTCGTCGAGGGGCTGCTCGGGCGCGGCGCCACGGTGGCGGTGCACGACCCCGAGGCCCTCGGCGAGGCGCGGAAGCAGTTCGGCGACCGCGTCTCCTACCACCGGGTGAACTACGAAGCGCTCAAGGACGCGGACGCGCTGCTCATCGTCACCGAGTGGAACGAGTTCCGCCGCCCCGACTTCCCGCGCATGAAGCAGCTCCTGCGCCAGCCGGTCATCTTCGACGGGCGGAACCTGTACGAGCCGGAGGTCATGCGGGAGCACGGCTTCACGTACTTTCCGATCGGGCGCGCCTCGGTGCGCCCGGCCTGAGGACCGATGGCGCGCATCCTGATCACCGGCGGCGCCGGCTTCATCGGCTCCCATCTCTGCGAGCGCTTCCTCGAAGAGGGCGACGACGTCATCTGCATGGACAACTTCCGCACCAGCACGCCGGACAACATCGCGCACCTCTTTGCCAACCGGCGCTTCATGTTCATCGAGCAGGACGTGACCACCTACATCTACGTCAAGGGTCCGCTCGACGCGATTCTCCACTTCGCCTCGCCCGCGAGCCCCGTCGACTACCACGAGCTGCCCATCCCGACCCTGAAGGTGGGCTCCCTCGGGACCCACAAGGCGCTCGGGCTGGCCAAGGAGAAGAACGCCCGCTTCCTGCTGGCGTCCACCTCGGAGGTGTACGGCGACCCGCTCGTCCACCCGCAGAACGAGGAGTACTGGGGCAACGTCAACCCGATCGGACCGCGCGGCGTCTACGACGAGGCCAAGCGCTTCGCCGAGGCGCTCACCATGGCCTACCACCGCGCGCACGGCGTCGAGACGCGGATCGTTCGCATCTTCAACACGCACGGGCCGCGCATGCGGCTGAACGACGGCCGCGTGGTGCCGAACTTCATCTCGCAGGCGCTCGGCGGCGAGCCGCTGACGGTGTACGGTGACGGCTCGCAGACGCGGAGCTTCTGCTACGTCTCCGACCTGGTCGAGGGCATGGTCCGCCTGCTCCGCTCCGACTACACCGGGCCGGTCAACTGCGGGAACCCCCAGGAGGTGACGATCCTCGAGTTCGCCCGGACGATCATCCGCCTGTCCGGAAGCAAGAGCCCGATCGTCTTCCGGCCCCTGCCCGAGGACGACCCGAAGGTCCGCCAGCCCGACATCGCGCGGGCCCGGAAGCTCCTCGGCTGGGAGCCGCGCGTCGGCCTCGAGGAGGGGCTCCGGCGGACCATCGCGTTTTTCGGCGACAAGCTCCGCCGGCCGGCATGAAGATCCTGGTGACCGGCGGCGCGGGCTTCATCGGCTCGCACGTGGTCGACGCCTGCGTGGCCGCGGGCCACGACGTGATCGTGGTCGACGACCTGTCGACCGGCCGCCGCGAGAATTTGAACCCGCGCGCGCGGTTCCACCAGCTCGACATCGGCGACCCGCGCACGGCCGAGCTCGTGCGCGACGAGAAGCCCGAGGTGCTCAACCATCACGCGGCCCAGATGGACGTCCGCCGCTCGGTCGCCGACCCGTTGTTCGATGCACGCGTCAACATCCTCGGCACGATCCATCTCCTGGAAGCGGCGCGCCACGCCGGGGTGAAGCGGCTGGTCTTCGTCTCCTCGGGCGGCGCCGTCTACGGCGAGCAGGAGACCTTCCCGGCGCCCGAGACCCACCCGACAAATCCCGTGAGCCCCTACGGCGTCAGCAAGCGGGCTGGCGAGCTGTACGCCTTCTTCTTCCAGGCGGAGTACCGGCTCCCGTTCGTCGCGCTCCGCTACGCCAACGTCTACGGGCCCCGCCAGGATCCGCACGGGGAGGCGGGCGTGGTCGCGATCTTCACGGGCCGGATGCTCGGCGACGAGCCGGTGGTCGTGAACGGCGACGGGCGGCAGACGCGCGACTACCTCTACGTGGGCGACGTCGCGCGCGCCAACCTCCTCGCGCTCGAAACGCGCGCCACCGGGCCGTTCAACATCGGCACCGGTGTCGAGACCGACGTCAACGCGCTGGCGAGCCTGCTCCTGGCGGCGGCGGGCAGCCGCTCGCAGGTCCGCCACGGGCCGCCCAAGTCGGGCGAGCAGCGGCGGAGCGTGATCGACTGCCGCCGCGCGGCGGAGCTCCTCGGCTGGCGGCCGGAGGTCTCGCTCGCCGAGGGTCTCGGGCGCACCGTCGCATGGTTCCGCGAGCGCGCCGGAGCGGGTTGATGCCCAGCTGCGCGCGGCGTGGCGCGGCGGTGTTTCTCGCGGCCACGCTCGCCGCCTGCGCGGACCGCCGCGCCGTCGTCGTCGAAGCGGAGCCGGGCGCCATCCTCTGCCGCCAGGGCGCCGACTGCGACGCGAAATGGGCTCGCGCTCGCGAGTGGGTCACGGCGCACTCGCGCTGGAAGCTCCGGGAGGACACGGCCGCGGTCATCGCCACCGAGAGTCCGGTCGACTCGCTCTCGCCCGCGTTCACGATCCGCCGGCTCGCGCGGCCCGAACAACCGCACGGCGAGGCGATCGTCTTCGCGGCGGGCTGTAGCCCCGAGCGGGTGCAGGCCTTCGTGGACCATGTGCCCCGCCGCGGAGCGCGCTGGCGGAAGGTCGCCGGGCCGGCGCCCAAGCACACCGAGTGCGAGCCGCCGGTCGACCGGCTTGAGGCCGACTTCGTGCACTTCGTCACCGCGCCAGCGGCGCGCTGAACGCCGTCGCTTGCGGAACGCGACCGCCGACCGTACATTCCGTGGACTTGGACACCGCTCGCATCCGCAACTTCTCGATCATCGCGCACATCGACCACGGGAAGTCGACGCTGGCCGATCGTCTACTCGAGCAAACCGGCGCCGTATCGCCGCGCGAGATGGCCGAGCAGTTTCTCGACGACATGGAGCTCGAACGCGAGCGCGGCATCACGATCAAGGCACGGTCGGTCCGGCTCGCGTACCGGGCCCGCGACGGCCGGGACTACGTCCTCAACCTGATCGACACCCCCGGCCACGTCGATTTCTCCTACGAGGTGTCGCGGAGCCTTGCCGCCTGCGAGGGCGCGATCCTCGTGGTCGACGCCTCGCAGGGCGTGCAGGCGCAGACGGTCGCGAACGTCTACCTGGCGCTCGACCACGACCTCGCGATCGTGCCGGTGATCAACAAGATCGACCTGCCGAGCGCCGAGCCCGAGAAGGTGCGGCACCAGATCGAGGAGATCATCGGCCTCGACGCCTCCCGCGCGATCCTGGCGAGCGCCAAGGAGGGGGTGGGGACCGAGGACATCCTCGAGGCCATCGTGCGTGACATCCCACCACCCCGCGGCGCCGAGGACGCGCCCACCGCGGCGCTCATCTTCGACTCGTGGTTCGACCCCTACCACGGGGCGGTCGTGCTGGTGCGGGTCTTCGACGGCACGCTCCGCAAGGGCCAGCGCATTCGCATGATGTCCACGGGCAAGGAGTTTCTCGTGACGCGCGTCGGTGTGCTCGCGCCGCGCGCCGTCGAGGTACCGGAGCTCGGCCCGGGCGAGGTGGGCATCGCCATGGCCGCGATCAAGGAGGTGCACGACACGAAGATCGGCGACACCATCACCGATGCCGAGCGCCCGGCCGCCGCCTCGCTCCTGGGCTTCCGTCCGGTGAAGCCCATGGTGTTCGCCGGCCTCTACCCGGCGGAATCGGCGCAATACGACGCGCTCCGCGAGGCGGTCGAGAAGCTCCGCCTGAACGACTCCTCGTTCACCTACGAGCCGGAGACCTCACTCGCGCTCGGCTTCGGCTTCCGCTGCGGCTTCCTCGGGCTCCTGCACATGGAGATCGTCCAGGAGCGTCTCGAGCGCGAGTTCGGACTCTCGCTCATCACCACCGCGCCCACGGTCGCCTACCGGGTGGTCAAGCGCGACGGGCAGGCGCTCGTAATCGACAGCCCGGCGAAGCTGCCGCCGCCCCTCCAGGTCGACCGCATCGAGGAGCCATACATCCGATCGACGGTCCACCTGCCGGTCGAGTTCCTCGGCAACGTGCTCGCGCTGTGCGAGGAGCGGCGCGGCCTGCAGCGGGAGATCCGCTATCCGGGCGAGACGCGCGTGATGCTTGTCTACGAGCTGCCGCTGGCCGAGATCGTCATGGACTTCTACGATCGCCTCAAGTCGATGACCCGCGGCTACGCCTCGATGGACTACGAGTACCTGGACTTCCGCCCCGCGGAGCTCGTGAAGCTCGACATCCTCATCAACGCCGACGTGGTCGATGCGCTCTCCGTGATCGTCCACCGCGATCACGCCTACGTCCGCGGCCGCGAGCTGACGCAGCGGCTGCGCGAGCTGATTCCGCGCCAGATGTTCGAGGTGGTGATCCAGGCCGCCATCGGCGCCAAGGTGATCGCGCGGGAGACGGTGAAGGCGCTGCGCAAGAACGTGACCGCGAAGTGCTACGGGGGCGACATCACCCGCAAGCGGAAGCTCCTCGAGCGGCAGAAGGAGGGGAAGAAGCGGATGAAGCAGGTGGGCCGCGTCGAGATCCCGCAGGAAGCGTTCCTCGCGGTGCTCAAGGGTGGCGGCTGAAGGGGCGCTCGTCTATCATGGCCCGCGATGGCTAAGCTCGAGCCCCGGAGCGCCGCCGACGCGGTGCCCGGGCCGGTCCCGAGGCAGAAGTCGACGGCCCGCGAGTACGCGGAGGCCCTCGGCGTCGCCCTCCTGCTCGCACTCCTCATCCGAATGTTCGTGGTGCAGGCGTTCAAGATCCCGTCGGGCTCGATGCTCCCGACGCTGCAGATCGGCGACCACATCCTGGTGAACAAGTTCATTTACGGGGCGCGGATGGAGATCCCGCTCACGCAGGTCTCGCTCGGTCAGCTCCCGGGGCTGCACGCGCCCAAGCCGGGTGATGTCATCGTCTTCATCTGGCCGAAGGACCGTTCCAAGGATTTCATCAAGCGCGTCATCGCCGTCGGCGGCGAGACCGTCGAGGTCCGCAGCAAGCAGGTCTACATCAACGGGAAGCTGCGGGACGATCCGCACGCCACCTACGCGCCGCCGCGCGGGGGCCCCGGGAGCGGGGAGAACTACGGCCCGTACACGGTGCCCACCGGCACGGTGTTCGTGATGGGCGACAACCGCGACCAGAGCTACGACTCTCGCTTCTGGGGCACCGTGCCGCTCTCCGACATCAAGGGCAAGGCGCTCATCATCTACTGGTCGTGGGACGGGCCCGACCGCTGGGTGCGCTGGGAGCGCATCGGGCGGCTGGTGTACTGAGGCCTACCGCGCGAGCAGCTCACCCAGCGCCGTATTGAAGGCATCGGGCTCCTCGAGGAACGGGGCATGGCCGCTCTCCTCGAAGACCACGAGCCGCGCCCCGCGGATGCCCTTGGCGATCGCTTCTCCGCCGGCGAGGGGCAGTAGTCGATCGTGGCGGCCATGGAGCACCGCCGTCGGGACGTCGAGCGTCCGGAGATGCGGGCGGAGGTCGGCGGCGAGCACGCCCTCGAGGCAGGCCGAGGCCACGTGCGGCGGGGTCTTCTGCATCTGCGCGACGGCCCACGGATGGAGCGGCGACTCGGCGCCCTGCTTGAAGAAGTCGGCCGCGAGCTGCCGCGTGAAGGCCCGGAAGTCCCTGGCGACGGCAGCCCGCATCTCGGCTGCACGATCCGGCGCGGCGCCCGGGTTCTTCGGGTCGTCGAGACCCCCCGGGGTGGTGCACACGAGACCGAGGGCGCTGACGCGCTCGCCGAGCCGCCGGGCCAGCTCGAGGACGACGAGCCCGCCCATGGACCAGCCGACGAGCGCGAGGCGCGGCACGCCGAGCGCGCGCACGAGGTGCTCGAGGTCGCCCGCGAGCGCGCCGATCGTGTAGCCGGTGCGGGGATGGGAGGACTCGCCGTGACCGCGCAGGTCGACGGTGACCAGCGTGAAGCGGTCGCGGAACGCCTGCACCTGGCGCTCCCAGAACGTCCGGTTGCAGGTCCACCCGTGGACGAGAAGCACGGGCGGGCCGGTGCCCGCCCGATCATAGCGGAGCGAGACCCCGGCGTGCGAGAGAAACGGCACCTGGCGGCTCGTACCGTGCGCGGTCGGGCGGTGCAAGGAGGTGGCCGGCATTTCCCGCACCGGCCGTCGGATGGTAAGCAGGACATGACCCATGGCACGGGAGCACGACCGGATCCGTGACGAGTGGCAGGCGGTCGCGGGCGGCTGGCGGCGATGGGAGCCCCTCTTCCAGTCCTTCACCTGGCCGGTGGCGCTGCGCATGGCGGCGGTCGCGCAGATCGGCGCCGGGCAGCGCGTCCTCGACGTCGGCTGCGGCATCGGTGACCCGACCCTCCAGGTGGCCGTGCTCGTCGGCCCGCACGGGCGCGTGCTCGGCATCGACCTGGTCGAGGAGATGCTGGCGACGGGCCGCGAGCGGGCGGCGGCGCTCGGCCTCGCCCACGTGGAGTTCCGCGCCGCCGACATCGCGACGCTCGACGTCCCCGCGGCGAGCTTCGACGCCGTGCTCGCCCGCTGGAGTCTCATCTACCTGGACGCTGTCTCGGGTGCCCTCGCCCGTCTGCGCCGGGCCCTCGGGGCCGGGGGCCGGATCGCCGTGACCGCCTGGGCGCCGCCCGCGGACAACCCGTGGATCGCGATCCCGATGGAGGAGCTCGCGCGGGTGCTGCCCGTTCCGCCTCCGGACCCCGCCGCGCCGGGGCTGTTCTACCTGTCGGCCGACGGCGCGCTCGCCGAGGCGCTGCGCGCGGCGGGCTTCCGTAACGTCGCCCAGGAGCGCGTGCAGCTCTCGCAGTTCGCCCGCGAGGTGAGCGAGTTCTGGGCGATGCTGGCCGACATGGCCGGGCCGCTGGCCCCGCTGGTCGCCGGCCTCGCCGGTCCCGAGCGCGAGCGGGTCATGCGCTCGGTGAGCGAGCGGCTCGGGCGTTTCCGGAGCGGCGACGTCTTCCGCATCCCCGCGCAGGCGCAGCTCGCCTGGGGCGAGCTCTAGGAGCGCGACCCAAGACATCTTGGGTCGCGAACCGGACGCGAGGGTGTTCCGTCGCGATCACGCCCGACTGTCCTGCCGCGGCTGGCGAAGCCAGCGCGGCAGACGAACACGCGCGGTTCCACGGCCACCGCAGACAGGCCCAATCGGCAACCGATAAACATGAGTGCCGCGAGACCTCTGGAACGGCGCGTGTCGGTTGTGCCGCGCTGGCTTCGCCAGCCGCGGCACGGCGGTCGCGCGTGCCGCGAGCGCCACATGCTCGCGTCCGTGCCCGCGACCCAAGAAGTCTTGGGTCGCGCTCCTAGTAGGCCGACCCAAGACTTCGTCTTGGGTCGCAAAGCGAGAATGTGCGCCGCGTGAGCACGCGACCGTAATGCCGCGGCCGGCGAAGCCGGCGCGGCAAAACGAGCCGGACACGTCAACGACCCGAAGCCCGCAGGCCAAGACGGGGGAAGCGCGTGTCAGTTTGCCGCGCTGGCTTCGCCAGCCGCGGCACGACGGCGGCGCGTGATACCGACGCCACATGCTCGCGTCCGTTTCGCGACCCAAGAAGTCTTGGGTCGCGCTCCCCGTCAGCGCATCTCCGCCGGACCTACGCCGGCAGGAAGACGTTCAGCCCCTGCTCCCGCCGCACCATCCCGGCGCGGCCCACCTGCTCCTCCTGCTCCATGGCCTCGAGCAGGGCAGCATCGCGTGGCAGGACGGCCACGAAGCGGCCGCCGCCGGCGAGGCGCCCGATGACGGTCCCCTGCTGCGGCGCTCCGTCACGCCCGTGCATGATCGTGTAGGCCTCGACGGTGCCCCGTCCCGTTGCCTCCACCACGACCTCGGGATGCGGCAGCGCGTCGACCCATGCCTGGAGCGCCGGTCCGCCCGCACGCTGCCAGCCGCGTGGCGACGGGGTGCCACCGTAGATGCCGAGCGCGTGCTTGGTCAGGTGCCAGCCGTTGGCGTGCACCAGACCGAACGCGTCGCGCGCCGCGCGCAGCCGCTCGACGAGGGCAACGATGGCGTGCGTCGTGTAGTTGTTGCCCGGGCCGCCGAACCAGGGCAGGCCGCCCGTCACCGTGAGCGGGCGCGGGTCGTCGAACGGGATGCCGAGCATGGCCGCGGTGAGACGCGGCGCGATCGGGAAGCAGCTGTAGAGGTCCAGATGCGCCACCCGCTCGATCGTGAGCCCCACCGACTCCAGGAGTGCCGCCCCGGCGCGCCGCACGCCGGGCAGGCTGTGGTAGTCGACGCGGTCGAGGAGGTACCAGTGCTCGATCACGTCGACGCCGGCCCAGGGATAGACCCAGCGGTCCTCGGCGACCCCGAGGCGGCGGGCGGCGTCGTCGGCAGCGAGCACGACGGCAGCCCCCTGGTTGACGTCGAGGATCGCGTTCATGAACTTCGGGTACGGAAAGCCGATCATGCGGTTCTCGGGCGTCACGGTGCCGAGCTCGCCGGCGCTCTTGCTGTCGCGGAACCAGGCGTACGGATTGCGCGCGGCGAGCGCGGCCGAGCGGGCGGCGAAGTCGGCGAGCTCGCGCCGATGGGCGGCGAGGCCGAGGCCGCGCGCGGCGCGAAACGCGTTCTCGAACAGCGGGTAGGTCGTGATCGGCTGCGCCGCCCCGTGACGGATCTCGAGCTCGCTCGAGCCGGGCCGTCCGTCGCCCCAGCGCGGCGCGTCCTCGGGACGCGGCGGGGTCCAGGGGATGCGCCGTCCGGCGCGCCCGAGGGCGCGGGCCGTGTGCCACGCCTCGGCACCCGCGATCAGCGCCACCGCGATGCGGCCGGCGGCGATCTCGTCCGCGAGGTGGTTGACGAGCGCCTGCGGCGTGTTGCCCCCGAGCGTCGTGTTGAGGCGCCGCGCGCCGGGGCAGCCGAGCCGCTCGGCGAGGAGCCCCGCGGCATCGCCGTAGTCGTGGCAGACGACGGTCGGGACGGCCACCGTGTCGACGGCGGCGAGGAGCCGCGCGCCGCCGCCCGCGTCCTCGGCGGCGCGCTGCGCCGCCTCCTCCATCAGGAGGAGCGGCTCTCTGCCCGCGGTCGGATCCTCGGGGCGGTCGATCGTCTGTCCACCGCCGACCAGGACGGGCAGGACGCGCCGGCTCTCGGCTGGCATGGGCATTTCTCGCGTGCTACGCGTAGCGCTCTCCCATGGGCCCGCGAACGCTGTCAAGGTGAGATGTCCGCGCGGACGCTCCGCACGCCGATCTGCCACCTGTTCGGCATCGAGGTCCCGATCATCCTCGCCGGCATGGGCGGCGTGTCGATGGCGGCCCTGGTCGCCGCCGTGTCGAACGCCGGCGGCCTCGGCGTGATGGGCGCCGCGAACCTCTCGCCCGACGAGCTGCGCGCGGAGATCCGGAAGACGAAGGCGCTGACGCGCAAGCCCTTCGCGGTCGACCTCCTGGCGCCGCTCCCGCAGATGATCGTCCCCTATCTCCCGATCCTCTACGAGGAGGAGGTGAAGATCTTCGTCGCCGGCCTCGCGATCCCCGAGAAGCACGTGGCCGAGATGCACGCGCACGGCATCACGATCATGGTGATGACGGGCAAGGTGAAGCACGCGGTGCGCGCCGAGGCGGCGGGCGCCGACGTCGTCGCCGCGCAGGGGACCGAGGCCGGCGGCCACACGGGCGAGATCGGCACGCTCGCCCTCGTGCCCCAGGTGGTGGACGCGGTGAAGATCCCCGTCGTCGCGGCGGGCGGCATCGTCGACGGGCGCGGTGTCGTGGCGGCCCTCGCCCTCGGCGCCCAGGGCGCGATCATCGGCACGCGCTTCATCGCGACCCCCGAGGCCACGGCCGCGCAGAGCTACCGCGAGGCCCTGGTGCGCGCCGAGCAGGACGAGACGATCCGGACGCGCTGCTACTCCGGCAAGCCGCTGCGCTCGCTCAGGAACCGCTACATCGCGGAGCACGAGGCCGACCCGAGCAGGATCCGGCCGTTTCCCGAGCAGCTCATGATCTCTGCCCAGCGCCGCGTGATGGCGTACTGGGAAGCCGAGGCCGACCCCGAGCGGACGTGCTTTCCCGCCGGCCAGGGGGTCGGCGCCTTCCGCGAGATCAAGCCCGCGGGCGAGCTGCTGCACGAGATCGTCGCCCAGGCCGAGCACGTGCTCGCCGCCCTGCCGGCCTGAGGGCGCTCTCGGGGTTCTCCCGCGGTCGAGTGCGGGAAAGATGCAATTGACCGCGACGCGCCGTGCAGGGCACTTGCCATGCGGCCTGGCCGGGCATCGGTCACGGCAGATGAGAGGAGCGTCGCGCAGCGCCAACGATGAATGCTTGGGTGAAGTACGGGTGTCTTCTCCTCTGTTGTCTGCTCGCGCCCCAGGCTCTCGCCCAGTCGTGCACGACGCCGCTGGTCGAAGTCGGTCCGCTCGGCGCCGCAAACGGCTTCCCTCAGTACTACGTTGACGCGACGCGGCTCGCGCTCGAGCCTTGCCTCGATCCGGTCGGGTTCTGCCCTCCCCTGAACCTTCCCGATCCCACCGCGCCGGTAGTGTTCCCCGACAACTTCCCGACGGCGCTCTTCTACTGGCTGGCCGACGCCCGGCTCACGCTCCCGGGGGGAGGGCGCGCCCGTCTGACCCTGGCCGTCGAAGGCGGCTTCGTGCACGGCGTCGTGGTGCCGGGAGACCAGCTCGCCTTCGGACGCATGCGCGTACGGGCCGACGGCCTGGTCGCGGGCGCCACGTACACGTTCACCCATCCGTACGGCGTCGACGTCCTCCAGGCGGACGGCGCGGGTCGCGTCGACGTGTCGAACACCGTCGGCACACCCGGCTTCGCGGGCCCGCTCGGGAGCCGCGTCGGCCCCTTCCTCGTCTGGGACGCGTCTTCCCCGGCGCCCCCGCCTGGGTTCGTCGGCAATCCGCATGTCGACCACCGCGTCACGGGCAGCCCCTGCGGCACGAACCTCTTCCGGGTCGAGGGAGCAGGACTCCCCGGGGGCGGTATCCAGACCGACCTCTTCTCCGTCGCCGGGAAGACAATCGAGATCTGCGGCAACGGCTTCCTCGACGCGTTCGAGGAGTGCGACGACGGCAACCGGCTCGACGGCGACTGCTGCTCCGCCGCCTGCCTGACGGCCCCCCCCGGCACGGCCTGCCCGGCGGGGAGCGTCTGCAGCGACGCGGCCTGCGACGCGGCGGGCGTCTGCCGGTTCACGGGCTTCAACACGAAACCCTGCGACGACGGCGATGCGTGCACGGTGACCGACACCTGCCTGCTCGGCAGCTGTGCCGGGACGCCGCGAACGTGCGACGACGCCAACGTGTGCACGGCGGACTCCTGCGACCCGGCGACGGGCTGCGTGAATGCGCCCCGGCCCGGGCCCTGCGACGATCACAACGCCTGCACGACGGGCGACACCTGCGCGGGCGGGCAATGCGTGGGGACGCGGCGCAGCTGCGACGACAACAACGTCTGCACCGATGACTCGTGCAACCCGGCGACGGGCTGCGTGCACACGTCGAACACGGCCCCCTGCGACGACGGCAATGCGTGCACGACGGTCGACGTCTGCCAGGGCGGCACGTGCGCGGGCAGCGCGCCGCCGAGCTGTGACGACGGCAACGTCTGCACGGACGACTCGTGCAACCCGGCGACGGGCTGTGTGCACACGCCGAACACGGCCCCGTGCTCCGACTTCGACGCCTGCACGACCGGCGACGCCTGTTCGGGCGGCAGGTGTGTGGGCGGCGCCCCGCGCGGCTGCGACGATGGGAACCCGTGCACGGACGACTCCTGCAACCCGTTGACCGGGTGCATGCATACGCCGAACACCGCCCCGTGTGACGACCTCGACGCGTGCACGACCGGCGACACCTGCGCGGGCGGGAGGTGTGTCGGAACGCCACGGAGCTGCGACGACGGCAACCTCTGCACCGACGACGCCTGCCGGCCCGAGACGGGGTGCGTGCACACCGCCAACAGGGCCCCCTGCGACGATGCCAACGCCTGCACCACGCACGACACCTGCGCCGGCGGGCAGTGTGTGGGCGGTGCGCCGCTCGGCTGCGACGACGGCAACCTCTGCACCGACGACGCCTGCCGGCCCGAGACGGGGTGCGTGCACATTCCCAACACCGCCCCGTGCAATGACGGCAATGCGTGTACCACCGGCGACGCCTGCGCGGCCGGCTCGTGCACCGGCGCCCTGCTGAGCTGCGATGACGGCAATCCCTGCACCGACGACACGTGCGACTCGCGCACGGGCTGCGGGCACACGCTCAACACGGGCCCCTGCGACGACGGCGACGCCTGCACCACCGGCGACACCTGCGCGGATGGAACCTGCGCAGGCCACGGCCGCCTCGGCTGCGACGACGGCAATCCCTGCACCGACGATGCGTGCGACTCCCGCACGGGCTGCACGCACACGCCCATCGCCGGCCCCTGCGACGACGGCGACTTCTGCACGACCGGAGACGTGTGTGAGGCGGGCGCGTGCGTCGGCACGCCGTCGCCCCCGTGCCCCCTCGTGGCCAGCACGGTCGAGGCCGACGTCACGGTGAGTCTGGCCCGACCCACGAGCAACTCGGGCGCCTACCGGGTCCTGTCGGCCCGCGGCGGACGCTTCCCGAAGCAGGCCTTCCTGCGCCTGCACGTGGCCGGTGTCGGCAGCCGCCGGGTGTCGTCGGTGCGTTTGCGCCTGGTGGCGGGGCGCCGCAGCGACTCCGGCGGTCGCCTGCACCTGGTGCACGACTGCGAGTGGGGCGAGCGCACGACGACCTGGGACACCCAGCCGGCGATGGACGACACGGTGCTCGGCGAGGCGGGGCCCGTCGAACGCGGTCAGACGGTCGAGTTCGATCTGACGCGCGCGATCGACGGCGACGGCACCTATTGCCTGGCGCTCGAGAGCGGCTCGCGCGACCGGATCGACTACCGCTCCCGCGAGGCGCCCACGGGGCCGCCCGCGCTGATCGTCGAGACGGCCCCGTAAGACCCGCCCCGCGGCCGGGCGCTACCGCGAGGTCGCCCGGCGGTCGGGCGGCTCGACCTCCACGCCCGCCGCCGCCGCGGCGGGAGGTCGGTACTGCTCGCGGTAGATCTCGACGAACGAGAAGAGGATCGCGAGGATCACCGGTCCGAGGAAGACCCCGACGAAGCCGTAGACCTGAAGCCCGCCGAGGATCGCGAACAGCAGGAGGAAGGTCGGAAGGTTGGCCCGGCCGCTGATGAAGAGCGGCTTGATCCAGTTGTCGGCGGTGCTGACCGCGAGCACGCCCCAGATCGCCAGCCCCGTCGCGCGCCCGAGATGGCCGGTCACGGCGAGGTAGATCGCCGTTCCGCTCCACAGGAACGCAGGACCGGCGAGCGGCAGGAACGAGGCGAGACCCGTCAGGAAGCCGAGGAAGACGCTGAAGGAGAGCCCGCCGATCAGCCAGTAGCCGAGGCCGGCGAGCAGGCCCTGCGTGGCGGCGGTGACCACCATGCTCTGCACGACCGCCGTGAGGGTCGTGTAGAGACGCCGGAACACGGCCTCCTTGTGCGCCGGCTCCATGGGCAGGAGCTCCCGGAAGCGGGCGGCCATGACCTCACCATCGCGGAAGAAGAAGAACAGCGCGACCAGCATCAGGCCGAAGTTCACCACCGAGACGAGCAGGTTCCGCGCGAGGCTCGTCGCCTGACCGACGATCTGCTCGGAGAGCCAGTTCATGGCGCGCAGGAGGAGATCGGAGAGCTCCACCGAGAACTGCTCGAACGCGGGCGCGACGTACAGCCAGACGCCGCCGAGCCGGGAGGCGCGAACCTGCTCGACGAGACGCAGCACCTCCCCCTGGCGCACGGCCTCCTGGACGCGGGTGTAGGCGGCCGCCGCCTCGCGCACGAGGAGCGAGCCGACGAAGATGGACGGCAGGATGACCGCGACGGTGACCGCCAGGACGAGGGACAGCGCCGCGAGCGAGCGCCGGCCCTGGAAGGCGCGGCCGAGCCACGCCGTCAGCGGGTAGAAGGTGAGCGCCAGGATCGCCGCCCACACGAGCGGGACGAAGAAGGCCGAGAGGAAGAGGTAGAGCTGGTAGAGGAGGAGGAAGAAGACGGCGAAGAAGAAAGCCGCGAAGAGTTGCTCCCGCGACACCGGGCGGCCACTGTAGCGGTCGCCGCGCTCGATCACAAGGCGCACCGCCGACGGCGCCGCGTTGCCTTGACACCGCGTGGAGGGGTTGGTACCAAAACCCCTTTGCGTCGATGCGCACAGGCACGTAGCTCAGTGGGAGAGCGCTTCCTTGACACGGAAGAGGCCGGCGGTTCAATCCCGCCCGTGCCTACCATCGGTCCCCGGCCCGGCCTGAGCCCTGCGTCGGCTGCCCCGTTCCCCCGGTCGTCATCCCCGTCGTCATCATAGATGGCCGAGATCAGGGTGACGTTCGAAGACGGAGCCGTCGAGCGCTTGCCGGCGGGGATCGCGGCCGGCGAGGCCATCCGCCGGCACGCCGAGCGGGACGGCGCGGGCCGGGCCCCGCTCGAGCGGGCGGTCGCCGCCCGCGTCGAGGCGGACGGGTCCACGGTCGTCGATCTGACGCGGCCGCTCCTCCGTGACTGCCGGCTGGCGCCGGTCGCGGTCGAGTCGCCGGAGGGCCTGGGCGTCATCCGCCATTCTGCCGCGCACCTCATGGCGCAGGCGGTGAAGCGGCTCTTCCCCGAGACCCAGATCACCATCGGCCCGGTCATCGAGAACGGCTTCTACTACGACTTCAAGCGGCCCGGCGGGTTCGCGAGCGAGGATCTCCCCCGCATCGAGGAGATGATGCGCGCGATCGTCGCCGAGGACCTGCCCGTGCGGCGGGAAGAGGTGGCGCGCGGCGAGGCGATCCGCCGCTTCCGGGAGATGGGCGAGCACTACAAGGTCGAGATCATCGAGGGCATTCCCGACGCGACCGTCTCGCTGTACCACCAGGGCGAGTTCGTCGACCTCTGCCGCGGCCCGCACGTGCCCTCGACCGGGCGCATCCCCGCCTTCCGGTTGACCGCCGTCGCGGGGGCGTACTGGCGGGGTGACGCGCGCAACGAGCAGCTCCAGCGCATCTACGGGACGGCGTGGGCCAGCGAGCAGGACCTCGAGGCGTACCTGAAGCGCCTGGAGGAGGCGAAGCAGCGCGACCACCGGCGGCTCGGCCAGGTGCTCGACCTCTTCTCGCTTCACCCGATCGCGCCGGGCTCGCCCTTCTTCCACGCCAAGGGGGCGGTCGTCTACAACACGCTCGTCGGGTACATCCGCGGGCTCTACGCGCGCTACGGCTACACCGAGGTGATCACGCCCCTCATCTACAAGACGGAGCTCTGGAAGACGTCGGGCCACTACGACGCCTTCCGCGACGACATGTTCCTCATGACGATCGAGGACGAGGAATACGGCGTCAAGCCGATGAACTGCCCCGGCCACTGCTACCTCTTCGCGACGCGCAAGCATTCCTACCGCGACCTTCCCATCCGCTACGCGGACTTCAGCCGCCTGCACCGCTTCGAGCCCTCGGGCACGCTCGCCGGTCTGGTCCGCGTGCGCTCGATGGCGCAGGACGACGCGCACATCTACTGCGCGCCCGAGCAGCTCGACGGCGAGCTCGAGCGCTTCATCGCCATGACCCGCGAGGTCTACGGCGCCTTCGGCTTCGACCGCGTCGAGGTCACGCTCCAGACGCGGCCCGAGAAGTTCCTCGGCCGGCTCGAGCTGTGGGAGGCCGCCGAGGCGGCGCTCCACCGCGCGCTCGAGCGCGCGGGGCATGCGGTCACGGTGCTGGAGGGGCAGGGTGCCTTTTACGGGCCGAAGATCGGGTTCGACTTCCGGGACGTGCTCGAGCGGTCCTGGACGCTCGCCACCGTCCAGATCGACTGCGCCATGCCCGAGCGCTTCGGGCTCCGCTACGTGACGGCCGAGGGTACGGAGGCGACGCCCGTCATGCTCCACCGTGCGGTCCTCGGCTCGCTCGAGCGCTTCATCGCGATCCTCCTCGAGCACACGGCGGGCAAGCTGCCGCTCTGGCTGGCGCCCGTGCAGGTGCGCGTGCTGCCGGTGAGCGAGAAGGCGGCGGCCTACGCGACGCGCGTGGCGGCCGCGTGTGAAGCGGCCGGGCTGCGCGCCGAGGCGGATCTGCGCAACGAGAAGCTCGGCTACAAGGTGCGCGAGGCGCAGGTCGAGAAGGTGCCGGTCGTCGCCGTCGTGGGCGAGCGCGAGGCGGCCGCCGGCACGGTGGCGCCGCGCACTGAGGGCGCGGCGCAGCCCGCCCTGCCGCTCGACGTCTTCGTCGCGCGAATCGCGACGGAGGCGCGCCCGCCAGGAGGTGTCGCATAGCCAAGGTCGAAGAAAAGACGCGGATCAACCACAACATCCGCGCCCGTGAGGTGCGCGTGATCGACGCCGACGGCGGGCAGCTGGGCGTCATGGCGACGTCGGACGCGTTGCGCATCGCGCAGCAGAAGGAGCTCGACCTGGTCGAGGTGGCGCCCACCGCGAACCCGCCGGTCTGCCGCATCATGGACTACGGGAAGTACCGGTACGCGCAGAAGAAGAAGGCGCAGGAATCGCGCAAGAAGTCGACCGCCTCGCTCCTGAAGGAGGTGAAGCTCGGCTCGCAGACCAGCGGGCACGACGTCAACTTCAAGGTCGGCCACATCCGCAGCTTCCTCGGCGACGGCCATCGTGTCAAAGTCACCGTCTTCTTCCGTGGCCGGCAGATCACGCACCCCGAGCTCGGCAGGGTGATGCTCGACCGGATCGCCGAGAAGGTGGCCGACGTCGCGGTCATCGATCAGCCGGCCCGGATGGAAGGCCGCAGCATGTCGATGATGCTGGTGGCCAAGTGAGGGACTGACCCGATGCCGAAGATGAAGACGAGTCGCGGCGCCGCCAAGCGCTTCAAGGTGACCGCCACCGGCAAGGTGAAGCGCCGGCGCGGCTACCTGCGCCACATCCTGTCGACCAAGACGCGCAAGCAGAAGCGCCGGCTCGGGAAGCCGGCGCTCGTCGACCCGACCAATGCGAAGGCGATCAAGCGCCTTCTGCCCTACCTGTAGAGAGGAGCGGCCCGATGCCACGCGCCAAGGGCGGCCCGAAGACGCGCCGCCGTCACAAGAAGACGATGAAGCTGGCGAAGGGCTACGTCGGGGGCCGCCGCAAGACCTATCGCCAGGCCCGCGAGACCGTCGAGCGCGGCCTCACCTACGCCTACCGCGACCGCAAGCAGCGCAAGCGCGACCTCCGGTCGCTCTGGATCGTGCGCATCAACGCGGCCGCGCGCGCCAACGGGATGTCGTACAGCCGGCTCATGACGGGCCTGCGGGCTGCCGGGGTGGAGGTGGACCGCAAGATGCTTGCCGCCCTCGCCCTCGACGATCCCCGGGCGTTCGCGGAGATCGCCGGCCTCGCCCGCACCCACGCGGCCGCACCGGCGACGCCGTAGTTGCGGGAGGAGCTGGCACGGCTCCGCGAGGCCGCCCTCGCCGAGATCGCCTCCTGCCGTGCCGAGGCGGAGCTCGAGGCGGTCCGCATCCGCTATCTCGGCCGCAAGGGCTCGCTCACGCAGGTGGTGCGCGGGCTCGCCACGGTCCCGCCGGCCGAGCGGCCGGCTCTCGGCGCGCTCGTCAACCAGGCGAAGGAGGCGGTCGAGGCGGCCGTCGCGGCGGCCGGGGAGCGGCTCGCCGCCGAGCGGCTCGCCCGCAGCCTCGCCCACGAGCGCATCGACGTCACGCTTCCCGGCCGCCGTCGCCCCCGCGGCCACGCGCATCCGCTCCGCCTCATCGAAGACGAGATCGTCGACCTCTTCGTCGGCATGGGCTTCCGCGTCGCCGAGGGGCCGGAGATCGAGGACGACTACCACAACTTCGCGGCCCTCAACTTCGAGCCCGACCATCCGGCCCGCGATGCCCAGGACACGCTCTTCGTCGCGTCCGGCGCCGACGTCCTGCTCCGCACCCACACCTCGCCCGTGCAGATCCGCGTCATGCGCGCCGCGCAGCCGCCGCTCCGGGTGGTCGTGCCCGGGACCGTCTACCGGCGCGACGACCTCGACCCCACCCACTCACCGATGTTCCAGCAGGTCGAGGGGTTCATGGTCGACGAGCGCGTGAGCTTCGCCGATCTGAAGGGCGTGCTCGTCCACTTCCTCCGCCGGCTCTTTGGTCCCGAGACCGGGGTCCGCTTCCGGCCGAGCTTCTTCCCCTTCACCGAGCCGTCCGCCGAGGTCGACATCGCCTGCTTCCGGTGCGCGCCGGCAGGCGCGGCCGACCCCGCCTGCCGCATCTGCCGCGGGCGGCGGTGGCTCGAGGTGCTCGGCGCCGGGATGATCCATCCGAACGTGCTGCGCGCCGTCGGCTACGATTCCGAGCGCGTGCAGGGCTTCGCGTTCGGCCTCGGCACCGACCGCATCGCCATCCTCCGCTACGGCATCGAGGACCTCCGGCTCTTCTACGAGAACGACCTGCGCTTCCTCGCGCAGTTCCCGTCGTAGGCGGCCGTGCGCGTCCCGCTGTCCTGGCTCGGGGAGTTCGTCACCTGGAGCGGGTCGGCGGAGGCGCTCGCCGAGCGCCTCACGCTCGCGGGCTTCCCCGTGGAAGGCCTCGAGGAGGTGGGCCGCCTCGACGCCCGCATCCGCGTCGGGCGGCTGGCCGCCGTCGAGCCGCATCCGGGGGCGGAGCGGCTCTCCGTTTGCCGGGTGGACGTCGGGGACGCGGCGCCGATCGCCGTCGTCTCCGGCGCGCCGGGCCTGGCGGCGGGGCAGCGCGTGCCGGTGGCGCTGCCTGGAGCGCGGCTCCCCGGCGGGCGCGAGACGGGCGTGGCGGCGTTCGGGGGCATCGAGTCCGCCGGGCTCCTCTGCTCCGAGGCCGAGCTCGAGCTCGGCGACGACGCGGGCCAGGTGCTCCTCCTGCCGCACGACGCCACCCCCGGCGCGCCGCTCGTCGAGCTCGCGGGTGTCGCCGACACGGTGCTCGAGCTCGAGGTGACGGCCAACCGCGGCGATTGCCTGTCGATCCTCGGGGTTGCCCGGGAAGTCGCGGCGACGAGCGGCGTCCGGCTCCGGCGACCGCGGCCGCGGCCGCGAGAGGGGGGCGCGCCGGCCGCGCGCGACGTGGGCGTGCGCGTCGAGTCGGCGGACTGCCCGCGCTACTGCGCCCGGCTCGTGCGCGCGGTTGCCGTGCAGCCCTCCCCGCTGTGGCTGCGGCTCCGCCTGCGACGCGCCGGCATGCGGCCCGTGAACGTCGTCGTCGACGCCACGAACCACGTGATGCTCGAGCGCGGCCAGCCGCTGCACGCCTTCGACTGGGAGCAGCTCGCGGAGCACCGGATCGTCGTCCGCGGCGCCGCGGCCGGCGAGCGGCTGCTAACCCTCGACGGCATCGAGCGAGTCCTCGACCCCGCCGACCTGGTGATTGCCGACGCCCGCGGGCCGGTGGCGCTGGCCGGCGTCATGGGCGGGCAGGTGTCCGAGGTGACCGCCGGCACGCGCGTGCTGCTCCTCGAGAGCGCGTTCTTCATGCCGGCCGCGGTGCGGCGGACGGCGCGCCGCACCGGCATCGCGTCCGAGGCCGCCTATCGCTTCGAGCGGCGGGTCGATCCGGCCATGGTTCCCGAGGCGCTCGACTGTGCGGCCGCGCTGATCACGCGCCTCGCCGGCGGGCACACGGCGCCCGGGATCGTGGAGGACCCGCCCGGCGGCTGGATGCCGGAGGCGCCGACGATCCGCCTCCGTCCCCGCCGGGTGGCTGCGCTGCTCGGCGTCGCGGTGCCCCGCGCCCAGATCGGTCGGCGGCTGAGCGCGCTCGGCGCGACCTGCCGAGCGGCAGGGGACGCGCTGACGGTCACGCCACCGTCGCATCGCGGGGATCTCCAGCGCGAGGAGGATCTGGTGGAGGAGGTGGCGCGCCTCGGCGGCTACGACGCGATCCCCGCGAGCCTGCCGGAGATGCCGCTCACGAGCGGCGAGGACAGCCGCGCCCGCGTCGCGGCGCGCCGTCTTCGCCGCCTCCTCGCCGCCGAGGGTCTGGCCGAGATGGTGACGCTCGCCTTCACCGACCCCGAGACCAACCGCCTGCTCCCGGGCTTCGTCGGTCGCGCGCTCACCCCGCTCGCGCTCCAGAACCCGCTCTCGTCGGAGACGGGCGAGCTGCGCCGCTCGCCGCTCGCGGGCCTCGTGCGCGCGCTCCACGCCAACGTGGGCCTCGGGGCCGACTTCGTCGGCGCGTTCGAGATCGGGAAGGGCTATGGCGTGGACGCGCACGGCCGTCGCCAGGAGCCGCGCGCCGTCGCCATCGTGCTCTACGGGACGTGGCCGCCGCGCGGGGTGGAGCGCGCCGGGCCGTGCGTCGACTTCGCGGACCTGAAGGGCATCATCGAGAACGTCCTCGGGGGCCTCGGCCTCGAGGAGCGGCGCGTGCGCTGGCGGCCGATCGGCGAGGAGCCGTTCCTGCATCCCGGCAAGGGAGCCGTGATCGAGGCGGCCGGAGCGACCATCGGCGTGGCCGGAGCGCTGCACCCGAAAATCGCGCAGGCCTGCGATCTTGCAGAGGAAGTGTGGCTATCCGAGCTTGACTTCGAAACCCTCGCCGACTATGGTTCGCGCCGCGTCGAGCTGGGGCCCCTGCCCCGATTCCCTGCCGTCACGCGCGACATTGCGGTTATCGTGGACGAAGCGTTTCCGGCCGCTGCGATCCTCGAGGAGATCCGGTCGTTGGCTGATCCGCGCATCGAGGCGGTCCGACTGTTCGACTGCTACCGCGGCGCGCCAATCCCGGCGGGGAAGAAGAGCCTGGCGTACTCGATCGCCTATCGGGCCCCTGACCGAACGCTGACCGACGAGGAGGTGAGTGGTGTCCACGCGGGCGTGCTCGAGCGGCTCCGGGAGCGGTTCCGGCTCGAGCTGAGAAGTTGAGGCGGCCTCCATGACGATGACGAAGGCCGACATCGTCGAGCGAATCTACGAGAAGGTGGGCTTTTCCAAGAAGGAGGCGACCGAGGTCGTGGAGTCGATCTTCGAGCTGGTGAAGGAGCGCCTCGAGCAGGGCGAGAAGGTCAAGATCTCGGGCTTCGGCAACTTCGTGGTGAACGAGAAGCGCCCACGCAAGGGACGGAACCCGCAGACCGGCGAGGAGATCGTCATCTCGGGCCGCCGCGTCCTGACCTTCAAGGCGAGCCAGGTGCTCAAGAAGACGATGAACGGCGGCGGTCCCCCGCCCGCGGCGAGCGGTGGCACGTGAGCGCCGTCGCGCTGCCCGACAGGCTCTACTTCAAGATCGGCGAGGTCGCGAAGCTGGTCGGCGTGAAGCCGTACGTGCTGCGCTACTGGGAGACGGAGTTCAGCGTCCTCCGGCCCGGCAAGACGCGGGCGCGGCACCGGCTCTACCGCCGCAAGGACGTCGAGATGCTGCTCGAGATCCGCCGCCTGCTCTACACCGAGCGCTACACGATCGAGGGCGCCAAGCGGCGGCTCCGCGAGATGAGCACCGCGTCGCCCCAGGCCGGCGACGGCGGGGTTACGGTGGCGGCGGTGCGCGACGAGCTCGTGGCGCTCTATCGGATGCTGGAGGAATGATTGATTCCGGGGCCCCGTGCGGTGCTCGCGCGGCTTCGCCGCGCTGCGCTCCTCCGATGGCCCCGGACCCCGTCGCTCGCGCGCGGCAAAGCCGCGCGCGGCTCCCGCCGCTCGCTCGTTGACGCTATCGCACGCCGCTCGTGCGCTTGGTGCGGAGGTGGAGCCGATAGACCTTCTTGGACTGCGGCGCCGTGCCCGCTTCGAGCGCGGCCAGACGCTTCGCCTTCCAGCCGAGCAGCGCCCCGCGCAGCGACTCGGGATTGATGCCGAGGGTCTCGCAGACGTTCTGGAAGGAGAACGGCCACTCGTAGTCCACGGCCCGGATCCACTGCTCCGCCTGCTGGGAGAGCAGGCGGGGGTTGGAGCGCGGGTTGCGGAGGTGCTCCTGGAAGCAGCGGATGCCGTCCTCGAGCACCGCGAGCATGAGCGCCTTCTCTCCCGAGATGTAGCTGTCGCGCCGGGCGCCCTCGAAGAACTGCTCGGGCAGCACGATGTCGGGCGTGAAGAGCTCGGACAGGCTGTCGGGGTCGCGGCTCGGCCGGTACGTGTCCGGTGACGGTACCGCATCCGGGTTCGCACGCTTCAGTTCGATCGCTGTGTCGCTCGTGTAGGTGTTCGCCATGCACGGCGGCCTCCGACCCGCCTCACGGATGCAAGGCGATGCAACCGCTGCGCCACTGCGCGGCGAAGCCGGTACGGCCCTTTCGGGGCACGAGCGTGTCGGCCGCGGCGCGTCGGGCGGCCAATTTGACACCCGCGGTGCCCCTGGCCGAGCGTGTCAAGAAGCTGGCAAGCTAGGCGGGGGCGAGCGCCGGATCGCGAGGGCGTCGCGCCGCGGGCCGGGAGGCGTCAGGGCTTTGACACCGCCGCCTTGACTCCCCGCCGGACGGCCCCTAAAGAAGGGGCGCGCCGTGGGCAGGTCGGGCCCGGGCGTCGTGTTCTTGCCGCCGGGGCGTGGCGCAGCCAGGTAGCGCACTCGCTTGGGGTGCGAGTGGTCGGCCGTTCAAATCGGCTCGCCCCGACTCCTCTCGCAGACGGCGGGGCGGGGTTCCGCCCCGCTCGCGGCTTGCGGCGCCGACACCTTGGTGGCACCCTGCCCGCAGTTGCATGGCGTCGTCGCCGCTCATCCTGGTTTGCAACGATGACGGTGTGCACTCGGAAGGGCTCGCGGCGCTCGCCGCCGCGGTGCGTGGGCTCGGTGAGGTGGTGGTGGTGGCGCCCGACCGTGAGCGCAGCGCGGTGAGCCATTCGCTCACCCTCCACCGCCCGCTGCGGGTCGAGGAGGTGGGGCCGGGTCGCTACGCGGTCAACGGGACGCCGACCGACTGCGTGAACCTCGCCGTCAACGGCATCCTCGGCCGGCGCCCGGCACTTCTCCTCTCGGGCATCAACAAGGGGGCGAACCTGGGTGACGACGTGACCTACTCGGGGACGGTCTCGGCCGCGATGGAAGGGACGCTCCTCGGGGTCCCGTCGTTCGCCATCTCCGCCGTCGGCCGCGGCAGCTTTCGCTTCGAGGCGGCGGCCGCCTTCTCCGCGCGGCTCGCGGCCTGGGTGCTCGAGCGCGGCCTGCCGCCCGATACCCTGCTCAACGTGAACGTGCCGGCGCCGAAGGACGGACAGCCGATCGGCGGCTTCGCGCTGACCCGCATGGGTCGGCGGCGCTACGGCGATGCGATCGTCGAGAAGGTCGACCCGCGGGGCAAGAAGTACTACTGGATCGGCGGCGAGGAGCTCGAGTTCGTGCAGGACGAGGGCACCGACTTCCACGCCGTGAACCAGGGGCTCATCTCGGTGACGCCGATCCACCTGGACCTCACCAACTACAAGTCGTTCGAGGCCCTGAAGGCGCTCGACTTCTCGTGGCCGTGAGATGAGCGACGCGTTCGCGGAAGACCGCCAGCGCATGGTCGCGGCCCAGCTCGCCGCGCGGGGCATCGCCGACGGCCGCGTCCTCGAGGCGATGCGACGCGTACCGCGCCACCTGTTCGTCGACCCGAGTCTCCACGCGCATGCGTACGAGGACACCCCGCTCCCCATCGGCGCGCGCCAGACGATCTCGCAGCCCTACATGGTGGCGCTCATGAGCGAGGCCTTGGAGCTCGCGGATGGCGGCGAGCGCGTGCTCGAGGTGGGCACCGGCTCGGGGTACCAGACCGCGGTGCTGGCCGAGCTCGGCGCCCGCGTGCTCTCGCTCGAGCGCATCCCGGAGCTGGCGCTCCGTGCCCGCGAGCTGCTCGAGGCGCTCGGCTATCTCGACCGTGTCACGGTGGAGATCGGCGACGGCACGCTCGGCTGGCCGGCCGAGGCGCCGTACGACGCCATCATCGTGACCGCGGGAGCGCCCCAGATCCCGCGTCCGCTGATCGAGCAGCTCGGCCGCGGCGGGCGTCTCGTCCTGCCGATGGGCGAGGAGGATCTTCAGGGTCTGGTCCGCATCAGGCGCCACACGGACGGTATCGCGGAGGAGTACCTCGGCGACTGCCGGTTCGTGAAGCTGCGCGGCAGCTACGGGTGGGAGGAGCCCTAGCGGGTGCGCGCCGGCGGCTGGGCCGTGGTGGCGGTGGTGGCGGTGGCGGCCGGATGCGGCGGGGGACCCGCCGGACTCCGCCATCGCGTCGAACGCGGCGAGACGCTGTACCGAATCGGCAAGGCCTACGGCGTGTCGGATCGGGAGCTGGCGCGCCTGAACGGCATCCGCGACCCCGCTCGCATCGAGGTCGGCCAGGTGCTCGTGATCCCGCACGCGACGCGGCGGTTGCCGGTGCAGGTGATCACACCGGAGCAGGTGCGGCCCGACCGCCCGGCGCCGCGCGAGATCCCCGCCGGCGCGGAGGCCTTCGTCTGGCCCGTCCAGGGCGGCGTGGTGAGCTCGGACTTCGGCCCGCGCGGCGCAACGCACCACGACGGGATCGACATCAGCTGCCCGGTCGGGACGCCCGTGCGCGCGGCGCGCGCCGGGCGGGTGCTCTACAGCGACCGGCTGCGCGGCTACGGCAACCTGATCATCATGGAACACGGCGACGGGTACGCGACGGTCTACGCCCATAACCGGGACAACCGCGCCCACACCGGCGACGTGGTCCGTCAGGGGGACGTCATCGCCTCGGTCGGAGAGACGGGCAAGACCTCCGGCGCGAACCTCCACTTCGAGGTGCGCAAGGACAACATCGCCCGCAATCCGATCTTCTTCCTGCCGCCGCTGCCGGCGCGTCGTCTCGATGTGGTAGAGAGGGTCCCATGAGCATGGATCTCCAGCGCTACATCCGCGACATCCCCGACTTTCCGAAGCCGGGCATCGTCTTCAAGGACATCACGCCGCTGCTCGCCGACGGCGTGGCCTTCCGCGCCACCGTGGACCGCTTCGTCGAGCACTACCGGGGGCGGGTCGACGTGGTGCTCGGCATCGAGTCGCGCGGCTTCATCATCGGCGCCGCCGTGGCGTACGGTCTCGGCACGGGGCTGGCGCTCGTCCGCAAGCCGGGCAAGCTCCCGCACCAGACCTACGCGGCGCGCTACGAGCTCGAGTACGGCAGCGACGCGCTGGAGATCCACCACGACGCGATCGGCGATCGCCACCGGGTGCTGGTCATCGACGACCTGCTCGCGACCGGCGGGACGGCCTCGGCCGCGGTCGAGCTCGTCAAGCGGTGCGACGGCCAGGTGGTCGGCTGCGCCTTCGTGATCGAGCTCGCCTTCCTGAACGGCCGCCGCCGTCTCGACGGCCACGAGGTCTTCTCGCTCATCCGCTACGACCGCCCCTGACCAGGCGCGGCATGGAAGACCGGAACACCGCCCGCGAGCTCGGCGCTCTCCGCACCGGGCTGGTCTTCAGCTCGCTCCTCTGCGTGGCGCAGCTCGTGGGCGGGTATCTGACCAACAGCCTCGCCCTCGTCACCGACGCGGCGCACGTGTTCACGGACGTCGCCGCGCTCGCGCTGACGCTGTTCGCGCTCTGGGTCTGCAGCCGGCCCGCGAGCGAGAGCAAGACCTTCGGCTACTATCGCGCCGAGATCCTGGCGGCGCTGGTGAACGGGGTCGTCCTCTGGCTGGTGATCGCGCTCATCGTCGCCGAGGCGTGGCGGCGCCTCCAGCACCCGCCGGCGGTCGCGGGGCGTGGCATGCTCGCCTTCGCGGGCGTCGGCCTCGGCATCAATGCCTTCGTCGCGCTCCGCCTGCGCGAGCATCGGGATCACAGCCTGAACCTGCGGGGCGCCTACCTGCACGTGGTCTCCGACCTGCTCGGGTCGGTCGGGGCGCTGGGGGCCGCGGTCGTCATCCTGCTGACCGGCTGGTACACCGCCGACCCGCTGGCGAGCGTGCTGATTGCGGTCCTCATCCTGCTCAGCTCGTGGAACCTCGTGCGCGAGGCCGTGGACGTGCTCATGGAGGCCGTGCCCGCGCACGTCGACGTCGAGGTGCTGCAGCGCGCGCTCGAGCGGGTGCCGGGCACGGGGGAAGTCCACGACCTTCACGTGTGGACGCTCACGACCGGGCGGTACGCCCTCTCGGCGCATGCGGTCGCCACCGGCAACGTCGCCCACGACGTGATGCTCGCGCACATGGCCGAGATCTGCGCGCGGGACTTCAGGATCGACCACGTCACCATCCAGATCGAGCACGAGAGCCGCCGCGCCGCGGAACCGGCGCATTGAGGGGGAGCGGCCATGGCGAACGTCGAGTACCTGGTCCTGGTGGTGCGCGACCTGGAGCGTGCGCTCGGGCTGTACGAGCGCGGCCTCGGCTTTGCACGCGTCGAGGAGGTGAGCGACGTGCCGGCGATCGGCGCGCGACGCATCTTCCTGCGCGCCGAGAACTGCCTCCTCGAGCTGCTCGAGCCGCACGACGAGACGAAGCCGCCGGGCGCCTTCCTGTCCGCCCGGGGTGAGGGCGTCTTCGCGCTCGGCGTGCGCAGCGCGGACACGGAGGAGACCCTCGCGCAGCTGCGCCGCGCCGGGGTCGCCGCCGCCGGTCCGACGGGCGGCGGGGGCGGCGAGGGCGAGTACTGGTACCTGCGCCCCGCCGACGCGCACGGCGTCCTGGTCGAGGTGAGCGCGCTCGGGGCGCCCCCCGCGATCTGATTGACGGCGCCCGGCTCGCGCCGTATGCGCGAGCGAGGAGCGACGAGCGATTGCAGCGTGCGACCACGGTCTTCTACGACGGCGACACGCAGCGGGACTTCCTCGAACCCCAGGGCGCGCTCTACGTGCCGGCTGCGGCGCCCATCATCCCGAGCCTCGCCCGGCTCACCCGGCTGGCGAGGGCCGGCACGCCTCGCATCCGCGTGATCGGCACCGTGTGTCGCCACTTCCCCGGCGACGCGGAGCTCACTCCGAACGGCGGCCTCTATCCACCCCACTGCATGGACGGGACGCCCGGCCAGCGGAAGGTCGACGCCACGGCGCCGGTCGCGCCGCGCTGGATCGAGAACCGGCCGTACGGCCCGGGAGCGCTCGAGGAGCTCGTCCGGGGCGAGGAGGTGTTCATCGAGAAGCAGGACGTCGACCCGCTGGTCGGCAACCGGAACACGGCGGCGGTCCTGCCGCGGCTCCTCGAGGGTGTCGAGGACGTCGTGATCTACGGCGTCGTCACCGAGATCTGCATCGACCGCGCGGTACGGGCGCTGCTCGGGCGCGGCCCCCGGCTACACGTCGTGCGCGACGCGATCGCGCCGCTCGACGAGGCGCGCGGCCGGGAGTGCCAGGAGCGCTGGCGTGCGGCGGGCGTGGAGCTGACCACGACCGACGCGGTCGAGCGTGTGCTGTCGGCTTGAGCGCTCCTTGCCTTTCGGGCGAACGCTGGTAGGAAGCGCAGATCACCCCGGAGGAGCCATGGCCGAGACCCGCATCGAGCGCGACAGCATGGGCGAGATGATGGTGCCCGCCGACGCCTACTACGGCGCGCAGACGGCGCGCGCGGTGGAGAACTTCCCGATTTCGGGGCTCCGCTTCCCGCGCAGCTTCATCCGGGCGCTCGGCACGATCAAGGCGGCGTGCGCGCGCGTCAACGCCGGGCTCGGGCTCCTCGAGGGCCGCTTCGCCGAGGCGATCGAGCGGGCGGCGAGCGAGGTCGCCGACGGCCGCTTCGACGCCGAATTCGTGGTCGACGTGTTCCAGACCGGCTCCGGCACGTCGACCAACATGAACGCCAACGAGGTGATCGCCAACCGCGCCATCGAGCTGCTCGGGGGCCGGCGCGGCGACAAGGCGCTGGTCCACCCGAACGACCACGTGAACATGGGCCAGAGCACCAACGACGTCTTCCCGACCGCGATCCACGTGGCGGCTTACGCCGAGATCGCGCGCGAGCTCCTGCCGGCGCTCACGGAGCTGGCGGACGCCTTCGCCGAGCGGGCCGGGGCGTTCAAGGACGTCGTCAAGGCGGGCCGCACGCACCTCCAGGACGCGGTGCCGATGACGCTCGGCCAGGAGTTCGGCGGCTACGCGAGCGTCGTCCGGCACGGCATCGCGCGCGTGCGGGCCGCACTCGTCCACCTCGCGGAGCTGCCGATCGGCGGCACGGCGCTCGGCACCGGTCTCAACGCGCCCGAGGGCTTCGGGGAGCGCGTCGCCGGCGAGCTCGCGCGAGTCACGGGGCTTCCGTTCGTGCCGGCCCCCGACCGCTTCGAGGCGATGCAGAACCGGGACGCCGCCGTCGAGACCTCGGGGGCGCTCCGCACGCTCGCGGTCGGGCTCATGAAGGTGGCCAACGACCTCCGGCTGCTCGCATCGGGCAGCCGCACGGGGCTCAACGAGATCGAGCTGCCGGCGACGCAGCCGGGCTCGAGCATCATGCCCGGCAAGGTGAACCCGGTGATCCCGGAGGCCGTCAACCAGGTGGCCGCCCTGGTGATCGGCCACGACGCCACGATCGCCGTCGCGGGCATGAACGGCAACCTCGACCTGAACGTCATGATGCCGGTCATCGCGCACGCGCTGCTCGAGCAGATCGCGGTCACGGCCGCCGCCGCGCGGGTCTTCGCCCGCAGGTGCGTGCGCGGCATCACCGCCAACGTCGCGCGCTGCCGGCAGTATGCGGAGCTGACCGGGCAGCTGGTCACCGCGATCGCGCCCGTGGTCGGCTACGACCGGGCCGCGGACCTGTTCAAGAAGGCCATGGCGCGCGACGTGCCGATCCGGCAGATCCTCGAGGAGGAGCGGGTGCTGCCGCGCGAGGAGATCGACCGCATCCTCGACCTCCACCGGCTGGCGCACGGCGGGCGGGCGGCGGGGCCGCGGCGATGAGGCGGCTCTCCCTCCTCGCCGCGCTCGCCCTCGGGACGACGGGCTGCTTCGTCGTCCTCGGGAACCCGCTCGGCGTCCTGCAGCGCGAGCGGCCGCTCGAGGAGACCACGGTCGAGGGCGAGGGCCGCGACAAGGTCCTGCTCGTCGACATCTCCAGCGTGATCACGGACCTCCCGACCCGGCACGCCTTCGGGCTGATCGAGGAGGAGTCGACGGTCGGCCGCGTCCAGTCCGAGCTCAAGAAGGCCGCCAAGGACGAGCGGGTGAAGGCCCTCGTGCTCCGCATCAACAGCCCGGGGGGCGGCGTCACCGCGAGCGACGAGGTGTACGGCGAGCTCGTCGGTTTCAAGCGGGAGCACAAGGTCCCGGTGGTCGCGGCGCTCGGCGACCTCGCCGCGTCCGGCGGCTACTACGTGGCCTGCGCGGCCGATCAGGTCGTGGCCCACCCGACGACGGTGACGGGGTCGATCGGCGTGATCCTCGTCAACCTGAACCTCGAGGGGCTGCTCGGCAAGATCGGCGTGCGCAACGAGACCTTCAAGGCGGGCGAGCACAAGGATCTGCTTTCGCCGCTGCGCGGCGCCACCCCCGAGGAGCGGCGCATCGTGCAGTCGATCCTCGACAGCCTGCACGCGCGCTTCGTCGCGGTCGTGCGCGAGGCACGTCCGAAGCTCGACACCGGCCGGCTCGCCGAGCTGACCGACGGCCGCATCTTCGACGCCTCGCAGGCGCTCGCCGCGGGGCTCGTCGACCGGATCGGCGGCTTGCGCGACGCGATCGACGTCGCCAAGAGGTCGGCCGGGCTCGAGACCGCCCGCGTCGTCATGTACCGCCGCGCCGACGAGCGCCGCGAGAACATCTACTCCCGTGCCGGCAGCCCCGCGCAGGTGAACCTGCTCCCCGTCGACCTCGGCGCCCTCGGCGGGGGTGGGCCGCGGTTCATGTACCTCTGGGCCCCGGGGCTGGTCCAGTAGCCGCCGTCGCGCGGTAGTGTCCTAATTTCGAGGCCCGCCGAACCGGCGGTTCGTCGGATCCCCCTGCACCCTACGAGTCGTCGCTTCCCCCTTTTGCGGCGGCTCGCCAAGCAATAACAGGGCGAACTGCCGTGCACCGCGCAGTCGCATCTCGATGGTTGCCCCCTCCAGCCCCTCACGGCGCAGGTGCGCCTCGAAATCGGAAAGGGACTGCTCCACGAAGTCGCGGAATGTCATGCTTCCCTCCCCTCGGTCGATGCGTTTCGGCAACGATCGCCGCCCGCACGGCGTCCTGGGCGCTGTTGACCGCTCACATACTCGGAGCGGAGATGGGTCGCCTCCAGGCCGTGCAGGTCACGGATGGCTCGCTGGAGTCGGGGCACGTCGGCACTCACGCCGCCATGTCTACCAGATCGGCGACCGTCATGGGACTCGACGCCACGCGGGCCTCCACTGCGGGCGAGGACACTACCCGTCGCCCCGAATCGCTGGACGAATCGGCGAACTTCCGGTAGGCACGAATCGAGTATGAGTAGCGACGGCCAACGCCGTCCTGTCGAGCGGTAGCCGCCCCCGGCGCATTCTCGGATCATCCGCCGGCCCCGGGGCGGGAGGAGGTCCGAGCGTGGCGCACCCCACATTGTCGGCCAACCCATCCGTCCGCGGAGGCCCGCGGGTCGTTCGGACCCGCGCCCGAGGGCCCGCGTCATGACGGCCGCGAGCGTCGTGCAGGCGCGCGAGCGGAGCGTCCTCGCCGCCGAGCTGCAGGAAGCCTGGCCGGTCCTCTCGGCCGAGGAGAGGCTCGAAGGCTTGCGGGTGCTCCCGCATGCCGAGGCGGAGGACTTCCTGCTCGCCCTCCCGGCGCGGGACCAGGCGGAGATCATCCTCCAGATGTCGCCCGGCGACCGGCGCTCCTGGATGCGGCTGCTGCCTCCGGACGACGCCGCCGACGTCATCCAGGAATCGCCCGAGGAGGAGCGCGAGGGGCTCCTCGCCGTGCTCGACGAGCCGACGCGCAAGGAGGTCGCCGCGCTGCTGGCCTACAAGGAGGACGAGGCGGGCGGGCTCATGAACCCGCGCTACGCGCGGCTGCGGCCCGACATGAGCGTCGACGAGGCGATCACCTACCTGCGCCGGCAGGCGCGCGAGCGCCTCGAGACGATCTACTACGTCTACGTGCTCGACACCGAGCAACGGCTCCTCGGCGTGATCACGTTCCGCGAGCTCTTCGCCGCGGCCCCCGACAAGACCGTGCGCGACATCATGCACACCGACGTCGTCACGGCGCACGAGTCGATGGACCAGGAAGCCCTCTCGCGCCTCTTCGCCGAGCACAACTTCCTCGCCATCCCCGTGCTGGACGACGAGCGGCACGTGAAGGGCATCGTCACCGTGGACGACATCGTCGACGTCGTCCAGGAGGAGGCGACCGAGGACATCCAGAAGTTCGGCGGCATGGAGGCCCTCGACGCCCCCTATCTGGAGGCCGGCTTCTGGAGCATGGTCCGCAAGCGGGCGGGCTGGCTCTCGGCGCTCTTCATCGGCGAGATGCTGACGGCGACGGCCATGGGCCGCTTCGAGGGCGAGATCGCCCGCGCCGTCGTCCTGGCGCTCTTCGTGCCGCTCATCATCAGCAGCGGCGGCAACTCGGGCTCGCAGGCGTCCACGCTCGTCGTGCGCGCGCTCGCGCTCGGGCAGCTCCGGCTGCGCGACTGGTGGCGTGTCGTCCGCCGGGAGCTCAGCGCCGGCCTGGCGCTCGGCACCGTCCTGGCGGCGATCGGGTTCGGGCGCATCCTGCTCTGGCAAGGGCTGTTCAGCACGTATGGGGAGCACTACCTGCTGGTCGCGCTCACCGTCGCCACGAGCCTGGTCGGCGTCGTCACCTGGGGCACGCTCGCGGGCTCGATGCTCCCCCTCCTGCTCCGCCGCCTCGGCTTCGACCCGGCGAGCGCGTCCGCGCCGTTCGTGGCGACGCTCGTCGACGTGAGCGGCATCGTCATCTATTTCTCGGTGGCGAGCGTGATCCTCGGCGGGACTCTGTTGTAGGACTCCGTTCGACGACCGCCTTGCTGCGGTCCGAGCCGCCGACTACAAGCACGGATCGTGCGCCTCGGCCGTGTCATCGAGATCTGGCGCTACCCGGTGAAGTCGATGGGGGGAGAGCCGCTCCAGAGCTGCGCGCTCGGAACGTTCGGCATCCCGGGCGACCGCGGCTGGGCCGTGCGCGACGAGGCGGCGGGCGAGATCCGCGGCGCGAAGAAGCTGCCGGCGCTCCTCCTCCTCGGCGCCCGCTACCTCGAGGAGCCGGTCGCGGACCGCATCCCGCCGGCGGAGATCACCTTCCCGGACGGCGGGAGGGTTCGCACCGACGCGCCCGAGGCTGCGGCGCGGCTGACGGAGCTCCTCGGCCGCCGCGTCACGCTCTGGCCGCTTCGGCCCCCCGACGACCGCGCGCACTACCGCCGCGGGCTGCCCGACCATCCCGACTTCGAGACCGAGCTGCGCGCCATCTTCGGCCGGCTCCCCGACGAACCGCTCCCCGACCTCGCGGTCTTCCCGCCGGAGCTCTTCGAGTACACCTCGCTCCCCGGCACCTACTTCGACGCCCTGCCGCTCCACCTCCTCACCACCGCGAGCCTGCACGCCCTCGCGCGACTGAACCCCGCATCGCGCTTCGACCGACGGCGCTTCCGGCCGAACTTCCTGATCGAGCCCGAGGACGGGACGGACGCGTTGGTGGAGAGCGGCTGGTGCGGCGAGACGCTGCGCGTGGGCGGCGCGACCGTGAAGGTCGAGATGGGGACCCCGCGCTGCTCCATGACGACGCAGCCGCAGGCAGACCTGCCGAAGGACCCCGGGGTGCTGCGGACCGTGGTGCGGCACGCGGACCAGAACCTCGGCGTGTATGCGAGCGTCGTCGGGCCGGGGCGGGTGGTCGTCGGCGACGCCGTCGAACGCGCCTGAACCCCTACCGTCAGCTCGACAGACCCGTCACACTCTCGCCATGAAGTACGAATACAGCCACGACGAGATCCTGGCCGAGCACCCCTACGAGCGACCGCTCGTGCTGGACGGCATCCCCTGTCACGGGGGCTTCGTCGAGGGACGTTACGTCTCGCCCCGCACGCTCTGGCGGGCGCCGGCGATCGAGGCGTGGCAGGCGCGCCTTCCGGCGGGCGAGCTGGACGCCGTCCTCGGGCCGATCGGGGCAGCCGTCCCGCCGCACTTCCCGAGCGCGGCGCAGACGCGGTTGCTCGTGCGGCACGGCGTCACGGTTCCGCTGGTCCGCTTGCTCTCGCTCATCGCCATCGTCGAGGGGTTCGGTGGCGACGTCCTGCGGGTCGTCGCGCTGCCGCCGCTCGGCGCGCGCGTGCGCGATCCGGTCGACGGCACGGCGCTCGCGCACCTGGGCTCGCTCTTCGAGGCCCACGCGCGCGACGAGGCCGGGCACCGGCACATGTGGGAGCTCGCGCGCGACATCGCGCTCGACAGGCCGGTCGTGCCGAAGGACCTGGCACCGAGCGTGACCTCGCCGGCTGCGCCGCGTCTGTTTCCCGCCATCGCCGCCGACCTCGAAGCGCTCATCCTCCGCATGCTCGGCGTGCTCGTGATCGAGGTGTTCGCGGTCGCGGCGTTTCGCTGGGCGAAGGAGGTGCTCGGCGACCCGTCGCTGTTCCGCCGCCACGAGGAGGCGCGAACGTTGATCGGCTACATCCAGCAGGACGAGACGCCGCACGTGGGATATCTCGCCACGGCGCTCGCGGAGCTCCGCTGCCGGAGCCTCGCCGGCGTGTCCGGCGGCACGGTGCCGGGCCGCGAGGTCATCGACCGGGCGCGGGACCTGATCGTCGGCTTCCAGGCCGGGCCGCGACACCGCGCGAACGTCGAGTTCCGCACCCAGGTGGTCGAGCGCTGCGTCGCGGATCACCCGCGGCGGGAGGTGCTGCTGGCGGAGTTCCGCGCACTCGGTTGATCAATCCCCCATCGCGCGCTGGAACGCCGGCCGGCTGGCGAGGCGCGCCAGGTAGGCCGCCGTCGCCGGCTGCTGGTCGCCGAGGAGCGACATCATCTGCGCCCACACGAGCGTCGAGCCGACCATGACGTCGGCCGCGGTGAGCTGGTCACCGAGGATGAACGTCCTCCCGAGGACGGCCTGCTCAATGACGCCGAGGACGGTCCCGAGCTGGGTGCGCGCCTCGGCGACGAGCGCCGGAATGCGCTCGGCCTCGGGTTTCCGGATGGTGTGCAGGAAGATCGTGACCAGCGGCGGCTCGAGCCCCGACATCGCGTAGTGGATCCACTGGTAGTAGAGCCCCCGCGCCGGCGTGCCGACCGGAGGCGCGAGCCGTTTCTCCGGATGGCGGTCGGCGAGGTACTGGCAGATGGCCGCCGACTCGAAGAGCACGAGGTCCCCGTCGACCAGCGCGGGCACCGTCCCGTTGGGGTTGATCTTCAGGTAGGCGGGCGTCTTCGTGTCCGTGCCGAGCTGGAGGCGCACGAGCTCGTAGGGTGCGCCGATCTCCTCGAGCATCCAGCGTGGACGGACGGCGCGGCTCTGGGTCGAATAGTACAGCTTCATCGTGTCATCCCTCCTGGTGGTCGGGTGCTGTAGCAGAGTCGGCTGCCGGCGTCAGCCCGGGAGGAGGAGCACCTTGCCGGCGGTCGCGCGGCCCTCGAGCGCGCGGTGCGCGGCGGCCGCCTCGGCGAGCGGGAAGCGCGCGCCGATGCGCACCCGGAGGCGACCCGCCGCGACGGCGCCGAGCACGGCGCCCGCGCGCAGCTCCAACTCGGCCCGGTCGCGCGCGTAGTGGGCGAGCGAGGGCCGCGTGATGAAGAGCGAGCCGCCGAGGTTGAGCCGCTGGAGGTCGAAGGGCGGCACCGGGCCGCTCGACTGGCCGAAGAGGATGAGCAGCCCGCGCGGACGCAGCGCGGCGAGGCTCCCGTCGAAGGTGGTGGCGCCGACCGAGTCGTAGACCACGTCGACGCCGCGGCCGGCCGTGAGCCGCCGCACCTCGGCGGTGAAGTCGTGCTCGGTGTAGCGGACAACGTCGTCGGCCCCGGCCTCGCGCGCCAGCGCCTCCTTGTCGGCGGTCGAGCAGGTGCCGATGACCCGCGCCCCCGCCGCCTTCAGCATCTGCACGAGCAGCAGCCCCACGCCGCCCGCCGCGGCGTGCACGAGGGCGACGTCGCCGGGCCGCGTCTCGCGCGTCCCGTGCACCAGGTAGTGTGCCGTCATGCCCTGCAGCATCGAGGCGGCGGCCACCTCGAGCGGGACGGCATCGGGCACGCGCACCAGGCGATCGGCGGGCGCCACCACGGCCTCGGCGTACGAGCCGGGCACCGACGCCCAGGCGACGCGATCGCCCGGCGCAAGTCCGGCGACGCCCTCGCCGACCGCCTCGACGACACCGGCACCCTCGAGGCCGACGACGAAGGGTAGGGGCGCGGGGTAAAGGCCGGTCCGGAAGTAGACGTCGATGAAGTTGACGCCGGCGGCGTTGACGCGGACCCGGACCGCACCCGCGCCGGGCACCCCGGGGTCGTGCCGCTCGAGGCTCAGGACCTCGGGACCGCCGCTGGCATGGATCACGACGGCGCGCGGCATGCGGCCCTCCTCGCACGGCCGTCGGTGGCTGTCCAGGCGGTCGGTGCGCCACGCGAGGGGCCCCCATGGACCCGCGCGCCGGGCTGTGGCAGGGGGTCCGCGCATGGGTCTGCTCGACCTCTTCTGGGGTGCGACCGGCGTCCAGATCGGCGACCCCGCCCCGGACTTCGCGCTCGCCGACCGGGAGGGGCGCCTGGTCCGGCTGAGCGACTACCGCGGCAAGCAGCCCGTGGTGGTCTACTTCTACCCGAAGGACGACACCCCCGGGTGCACCAAGGAGGCGTGCGCCTTTCGCGACGAGTACGAGGTGTTCAAGGAGGCCGGCGCCGAGGTCATCGGGGTGAGCTCCGATCCGGTCGAGTCGCACGTGAAATTCGCCTCCAAGTACCGGCTGCCCTTCGTGCTGCTGAGCGACCGGGACGCGGCGGTGCGGCGGCGGTACGGCGTGCCGCCGACGCTCGGCGTCCTTCCTGGACGGGTCACGTTCGTCATCGATCGCGAGGGCATCGTCCGTCACGTGTTCAACTCGCAGCTGCAGGCGACGCAGCACGTGAGGGAGGCGATGGCCGCGCTGCGCGCGCTGCCGCCCGCCTGACCGCGAGCGCCCCGGTTGGCCGGGTCTCGGGGAAGGCCCGTGCCCGCTGCGGCGCTTCCAGGACGGTGCGCGAGTTCCAAGCCGCCGGTTGCCCGTGTCATCGAGGGCGGGCGCAGGGTCACGTCTCGGATTTGCCGGGCGTACCCATTTTGGGCGCAACCAATCGCGCCAACGAGTGATGCGAGCCGGCTTACAAATTCGCATACGCACTTGACACGGCTTCAGGACAGTTAGCTAAGTGATCGGCGCGAGGTGCGGCACTGATGGCTCGAAATTTCCTCGAGACGCTCGCCCGAAGGCCCGGCCTCGCGCCGCGCGCCGCACGGACGCCGATGTCCGCATGATGGGGCTTCTCGGCATCGTCCTGCTGGCGCTCCTCGCCATCCTGGTCACCTGGCTGAGTAGGCGGAGCCCGTGAGGGCGCATCGGAGCCTGCCGTCAGCAGTTGCTCGCGCGAGCGGACGGGCGCAGCCTTGACAGTCTCTCGGTCGCCGCGTAGTTAGGATCGACTCCCGAAACGGTCCGGCACCTTTTAACTTGACCCCGCGAGGTCAGGAAAGGTTCCTGCATGAATCAGAGAATCTCGCTCGCGCACGAGCAGGCCTCCCGGCTGAGCCGCGGAGGCTTTTTCGTATCCGGAGGCCGCCGATGAGCGCCAACGGCAGGCGGCACGTGATGGACGCGCTCGGCATCCAGCGCGCCCTGGTCCGCATCGCGCACGAGATCCTCGAGCACAACAAGGGCACCGAGGGCCTGGCGCTGGTCGGCATCCGCTCGCGCGGCGTGCACCTCGCGCAGCGTATCCGCAAGGCCATCCACGACATCGAGGCCGGCGCGCCCGTCCCGTTCGGCGTCGTCGACATCACCCTCTACCGCGACGACCTCGACCGGGGCGTTCAGAACCCGGTGGTCCACGGGACCGACATTCCGTTCCCCGTCGAGGGGAAACGGATCCTCCTCGTCGACGACGTGCTCTTCACCGGCCGGACCATCCGCGCCGCCATGGACGCGCTCGTCGACTTCGGGCGGCCGCAGTCGATCCAGCTCGCGGTCCTCGTCGACCGGGGCCATCGCGAGCTCCCGATCCGCGCCGACTACGTCGGCAAGAACATCCCCACCTCGCGCCGCGAGCAGGTGCAGGTCCGGCTCGCCGAGTCGGACGGCGTGGACGAGGTCGTGATCGAAGGGTGAGGAGGTGAGCATGGCGTTCACGCAGCGGCACCTGCTCGGGCTGGAGGGCGTCTCGGCGGGGGAGATCACGAGCATCCTCGATACGGCCGCGTCCTTCAAGGAGATCTCGGAGCGCGACATCAAGAAGGTGCCCGCGCTCCGCGGCAAGACCGTCATCAATCTCTTCTACGAGTCGAGCACGCGGACCCGCACCTCGTTCGAGATCGCCGCTAAGCGGCTGTCGGCCGACACGGTGAACATCGCGGCCTCGACCTCGAGCGCCAGCAAGGGCGAGACGCTGGCCGACACGGCGCGGAACCTCGAGGCCATGCGCCCCGACGCGATCGTGGTCCGCCATCCCGCCTCGGGGGCCTGCCACCTGCTCGCGCGACACGTCTCCTGCCCGATCCTGAACGCCGGCGACGGCTGCCACGAGCACCCGACGCAGGCCCTCCTCGACCTGCTGACGATCCGCGAGCACCTCGGCCGCCTCGAGGGGCTCACGGTGGCGATCGTCGGCGACGTGCTGCACAGCCGCGTGGCGCGCTCGAACCTGCACGGCCTGAGGGCGCTCGGCGCCGCCGTGCGGCTGGTCGGGCCGCCGACGCTCGTCCCGCGCGCGCTCGCGGCGTTCGGCGCCGAGCTCCACACGGACCTCGCCGACGGCGTGCGCGACGCCGACGTCATCATGATGCTCCGTATCCAGCGCGAGCGGCAGGGGGCCAACTTCTTCCCCACGCTCGACGAGTACGCGCAGTACTTCTGCCTCACCGAGGAGGCGGTCAGGCTCGCCAAGCCGCAGGTCATCATCCTGCATCCGGGGCCGCTCAACCGCGGCCTCGAGATCGCGAGTGCGGTCGCCGACGGGCCGTACTCGGTCATCATGGACCAGGTGACCAACGGCGTCGCCGTGCGCATGGCGCTCCTCTACCTGCTGGTCGCGCGCAGCAAGGGCGAGGAGGCGGGCGAGGCGGCCGCGGAGGCGATCGGGGACGCGGAGCCCGTCCGCCGCCGGACGGGAGGACGGGCGTGAGCCAGCGCCTGCTCGTCGCCGGCGGCACGGTCGTCGACCCGGTCGCCGGCACGGTCACCCCAGGCGACGTGCTGATCGAGGACGACCGGCTGGTCGGCGTGTTCGGTGCGGGCGGGGGCGGCGCCGAAGGCGACGCTGTGATTGACGCGAGCGGGCTGCTCGTCCTCCCCGGGCTCGTCGACATGCACGTGCACCTCCGCGAGCCTGGCTACGAGTACAAGGAGACGATCCGCACCGGTGTGGCGGCGGCGCTGGCGGGCGGCTTCACGTCGGTCGCCTGCATGGCGAACACCGAGCCGGTGAACGACAGCGCGGCGGTGACGCAGTACATCCTCGACCGGGCCCGCGTCGCCGGCGGCAGCCGCGTCTACCCGATCGGCGCGCTGTCGGCGGGCTTGAAGGGCGAGCGCCTCGCCGAGATCGGCGAGATGCATCGAGCGGGGATCGTCGCGGTCTCCGACGACGGCCGGCCGGTCATGGATGCGGGGCTCATGCGGCGGGCGCTCGAGTACACCTCCATGTTCGGTCTGCCGCTCATCGTGCACGAGGAGGAGACGAATCTCGCCGCCGGCGGTGTGATGAACGAGGGGATCACCGCGCTACGCCTCGGCCTGCATGGCATTCCGGCTGCCGCCGAGGAGGTGATGCTGGCGCGCGACATCGCGCTCGTCGAGCTGACGGGCGGCCGCCTCCACGTCGCCCACGTGAGCACGGCGGGATCGATCGCGCTTCTCCGCGACGCGAAGGCACGCGGGCTGCCGGTCACGGCCGAGGTGACGCCGCACCATCTCTTCCTCACCGAGGAGGCGGTCTCGGGCTACGGCACGAATGCGAAGATGGCCCCGCCGCTGCGCACGGGGCGCGACATCGAGGCGTTGCGCGCCGCGCTCGCCGACGGGACGATCGACGCGATCGCCACCGACCATGCCCCGCATCACCACGACGAGAAGGAGGTCGAGTTCGAGCAGGCCGCCAACGGCGTCGTCGGGCTCGAGACGGCGCTGCCGCTCGCGCTTCGGCTCGTGGCCGACGGCGTCCTCGACCTGCCGACGCTGGTCGCGCGGCTGACGGTGGGGCCGGCTCGTATCCTCGGTCTCCCGGCCGGCACGCTCGCGGCCGGCGCCCCCGCCGATCTGACGCTCGTCGACCCCGAGCGGCGCTGGCGCGTCGAGGCCCGCCTGTTCCGCTCGAAGGGACGGAACACGCCCTTCGAGGGCTGGGAGATGACCGGCCGCGCCGTCGCCGTGCTGGTCGGCGGCCGGCTCGTGTACGAGGACCGGCCGGGCACGGCCGCGTCGCTCCGGAGCGCCGCCTCGTGAGCGGCGAGCAGACCGCACTCCTCGCGCTCGCCGACGGCACCGTGTTTCGGGGCCGGGCGTTCGGCGCCCTGGGGGAGGCGGTCGGCGAGCTCGTCTTCAACACCAGCATGACGGGGTACCAGGAGATCCTGACCGACCCCTCGTACGAGGGGCAGCTGGTGGCGATGACCTACCCGGAGATCGGCAACGTCGGCGTGAATCGCGAGGACGTCGAGTCGCGCCGGCCCTACGTGCGGGGCTTCGTCGTGCGCGAGTACCGCGAGGCGCCATCGAGCTGGCGCGCCGAGGAGCCCCTCGGCGCCTATCTCGCGCGGCACGATATCCCGGCCATCGAGGGCATCGACACCCGGGCGCTGGTGCGCCACATCCGCGACGTCGGCGCGCAGGAGGCGGTGCTCTCGAGCGCCGATCTCGATCCGAAGCGCCTCGTGCGCAAGGCGAAGGAGTCGCCCGGTCTCGTGGGGCGCGACCTCGTGAAGGAAGTGACGTGCGCCGCGCCGTACGACTGGACCGAGGGGCCGTGGCGGCTCGGCCACGGCTACACGACGGCGGAGGAGGCCGCCGCCGAGCACGGCCGCGCGCCGCACCCGGTCGTCGCCTACGACTTCGGCATCAAGTTCAATATCCTGCGCAACCTGGTCGGTGCCGGCTGCCGCGTCCGCGTCGTCCCTGCGACCACGCCCGCCGCCGACGTCCTCGCCCTCCGTCCCGACGGCGTCTTCCTCTCGAACGGCCCGGGCGACCCCGACGCCGTCGCCGGTGTGCGCGAGATCGTCGCCGAGCTCTTCGGCCAGGTGCCGGTGTTCGGCATCTGCCTCGGCCACCAGATCATGGGCCTCGCGCTCGGCGGGCGGACGTTCAAGCTCAAGTTCGGGCACCACGGCGGGAACCAGCCGGTCAAGGACCTCACCACCGGCAAGGTCGAGATCACGGCGCAGAACCACGGCTTCGCCGTCGACGCGCCGTCGCTCGGCGGCCGCGCCGCGGTGACGCATCTGAACCTCAACGACCAGACCGTCGAGGGGCTCGCCGTGAAGGGACAGCCGACGTTCTCGGTGCAGTACCACCCGGAGGCGTCGCCGGGTCCGCACGATGCGCGGTACCTCTTCCGGCGGTTCGTGGAGCTCATGGAGGGTGGGGGACGGTGAATTGCGCGACTTTCCTCGAGTGCTTCGGGTGGCAAGCGGTCGCGCCGGGGCTTGCCTTCCTCGTGTCCGTCGCTCTCGTCCTGTTCTGGCCGGGAATCCGGGACCACTCGGCGGGGTCCGTCAGCATCCTAGGCGTCTCGGGGTGGACCGCGATCGCATGGATCGCGGGATCCTTGAGCGGTCTCGCCCTCGCGCTCGTCTGGCAGGAGCGCAGTTGGTTCCGGTACCTGATCCCCCTCGGCGCAATTGCCTTCGGCGTCCTGGGCCTCTGGCCCAGGCGACCGGTCGGCTGAGCAATGCCAAAGCGTACCGACATCCGCTCGATCCTCCTCATCGGCTCCGGCCCGATCGTGATCGGCCAGGCGTGCGAGTTCGACTACTCGGGGACGCAGGCGTGCAAGGCGCTGCGCGAAGAAGGCTACCGCGTCATCCTGGTCAACTCGAACCCGGCGACGATCATGACCGACCCCGAGTTCGCCGACCGGACTTACATCGAGCCGATGACCGTCGAGGTGCTCGAGCGCATCATCGCGGCCGAGCGGCCCGACGCGCTGCTGCCGACCATCGGCGGACAGACGGGCCTGAACCTCGCCCTCGACCTCGCCGCCGCGGGCGTGCTCGAGCGCCACGGCGTCGAGCTGATCGGCGCCAGGGTCGACGCCATCCGGCGCGCCGAGGACCGCGACCTCTTCAAGGAGACGATGGCCTCGATCGGCCTCGACCTGCCGCGCAGCGGCTACGCCCGCTCGCTCGCGGAGGCGGAGCCGATCAAGGCCGAGCTCGGCCTGCCCGTGATCATCCGGCCCTCCCGCACGCTCGGCGGGACGGGCGGGAGCTTCGCGGCGACCGACGAGGAGTTCCGCGCGGCGGTCGCCTGGGGGCTCGACGCCTCGCCCGTGAACGAGGTGCTGCTCGAGGAGTCGATCGCGGGCTGGAAGGAGTTCGAGCTCGAGGTGATGCGCGACGGCAAGGACAACGTCGTCATCGTCTGCTCGATCGAGAACTTCGACCCGATGGGCGTGCACACCGGCGACTCGATCACCGTCGCCCCGGCGCAGACGCTCACCGACAAGGAGTACCAGGTGATGCGCGACGCCGCGGTCGCGTGCATCCGCGCGATCGGCGTCGACACGGGGGGCTCGAACATCCAGTTCGCCGTCGAGCCGACCACCGGCCGGCAGGTCGTCATCGAGATGAACCCGCGCGTGTCGCGGAGCTCGGCGCTGGCGTCGAAGGCGACGGGCTTCCCGATCGCCAAGATCGCCGCCAAGCTCGCCGTCGGCTACACGCTCGACGAGGTCCCGAACGACATCACGCGCGAAACGCCGGCATGCTTCGAGCCGACCATCGACTACGTCGTGACCAAGATCCCGCGCTTCACCTTCGAGAAGTTCCCGCAGGCGTCGGACACCATCGGCCCGCAGATGAAGTCGGTCGGCGAGGCGATGGCGATCGGCCGGACGTTCAAGGAGTCGCTGCAGAAGGCGATGCGCTCGCTCGAGATCGGCAGCTTCGGCTTCGAGCCGCGCGCGGCGGCGAGCGACGCCGAGCTGCGCGAGCGGCTCCGCGTGCCCAACGCCGACCGGCTCTGGCACCTCGGCGAGGCCTTCCGCCGCGGCCTCTCGGTGGACGAGGTGTTCGGCCTGACGGCCATCGATCCGTGGTTCCTCCGCCACGTCGAGGAGATCGTCGCCGACGAGCGCGCGCTCGCCGGCCAGAGCGTCGAGGCGCTCTCCGCCGAGCGGCTGCGCGCGCTCAAGCAGGCGGGCTTCGCCGACGTGCGCCTGGCCGAGCTGCTCGGTACGACGGAGGACGCCGTGCGCGCCCGCCGGACGGGCGGCATCGAGCCGGTCTACAAGACGGTCGACACCTGCGGCGCCGAGTTCGAGGCCCACACGCCCTACCTCTACTCGACCTACGAGGAGGGCGACGACGAGGTGCGGCCGAGCCGGCGGGGACGCAAGGTCGTCATCCTCGGCGGCGGGCCGAACCGCATCGGGCAGGGGATCGAGTTCGACTACTGCTGCGTGCACGCGGCGCTGGCGCTGCGCGAGGACGGCTTCGAGACCATCATGGTCAACTGCAACCCGGAGACCGTCTCGACCGACTACGACACCTCCGACAAGCTCTTCTTCGAGCCGTTGACGCTCGAGGACACGCTCGCGCTCATCCGCCGCGAGCGGCCCGACGGGGTGATCGTGCAGTTCGGCGGCCAGACGCCGCTCCGGCTGTCCGTGCCGCTCGCCCGCGCCGGCGTGCCGATCGTCGGGACCACGCCCGACTCGATCGACCGAGCCGAGGACCGCGAGCGCTTCGAGGCGGTGCTCGCCAAGCTCGACCTCCGCCGGCCGCCGAACGGCCTGGCGCGCTCCGACGCCGAGGCCATCCGCATCGCCGAGGCGATCCGCTACCCCGTCCTCGTGCGGCCCTCGTACGTCCTCGGCGGGCGGGCGATGGAGATCGTCTACGACCGGGACAGCCTCGCCCGCTACATGCGGGTCGCGGTGCAGGCGTCGCCCGCTCACCCGGTGCTGATCGACAAGTTCCTCGAGGACGCGATCGAGGTGGACGTCGACGCCGTCAGCGACGGGACCGACGTCGTGATCGGCGGCATCATGGAGCACATCGAGCGCGCCGGCGTGCACTCCGGCGACAGCGCCTGCTCCCTGCCGCCCTACTCGATCGAGGCCGAGGTGCAGGAGGAGATCCGCCGGCAGACGGTCGCGCTGGCGCGGGAACTCTGCGTGGTGGGCCTCATGAACGTCCAGTTCGCCGTCAAGGCGAAGTGTGTCTTCGTCCTCGAAGTGAACCCGCGTGCGAGCCGCACGGTGCCGTTCGTCAGCAAGGCGATCGGCGTGCCGCTCGCCAAGATCGGGGCGCGCTGCATGGTGGGCCGCTCGCTGCTTGCGCAGGGCTTCATGGCCGAGGTCCTCCCGGCGCACGTGAGCGTCAAGGAGGCGGTGTTCCCGTTCATCAAGTTCCCGGGCGTCGACACCGTGCTCGGGCCCGAGATGAAGTCGACGGGGGAGGTGATGGGCATCGACGGGAGCTTCGGGGCCGCCTTCGCCAAGGCGCAGGTCGGGGCGGGCACGCTCCTGCCGACCGCGGGCAGGGCCTTTCTCTCCGTCCCCGAAGTCGCGAAGGACGCCGTCGTCGCGGTCGCCCGCCGGCTCGCCGCCTGCGGCTTCACGCTGGTCGCGACGCGCGGCACGGCGGCCCACCTCCGCGCCGCGGGACTTCCCGCCGAGACGATCAACAAGGTGCAGGAGGGCAGTCCCCACATCGTCGACGCGCTCCGGCGCGGCGAGGTGAGCCTCGTGGTCAACACGCCCGCGGGCGCGGAGTCGTTCCGCGACTCGTTCCCCATCCGGCGCACGGCGCTCGAGTGTCGGGTTCCGTACTTCACGACCATCGCCGCCGCGGCCGCGGCCGCGGACGGCATCGCGCTCATGGCGCGAGGGCCGTTCACCGTGCGCCCGCTGCAGGAGCACCACCGGCGCGCATGACCGCGCCGCCCGAGCGCGGCGCGCCGCTCGCCGAGCTGCTCCAGGCGCTCGCGCCCCCCCTCGAGTACCTCGCCGCCGACGACTTCCGGCGGCTCGACCAGACGCGGCTTCCGCTCGACGCGCTCGCGTCCCGCGTGGCACGCGCGCGCGCCGCGAGTCCCCCGGCCGCCGCCGCGCCGCTCGCCGAGCTCGACGACCTGCTCGCCACGCTCCGCCGGGAGCCTTCGGGGGCGCACGAGCCCGCGCTCCGCCGCGCGCACGCCCTCCTGCCGGCGCTGCGCGAGGCGGCCGGCGCGCCGGCCGCGTGGACGGAGTACCGGCCCGCGGCGGGCCCCGTGGAGCCCGCGCTCGCGGCGCTCGGGCAGTCGGTCGAGGCCGTGCGCGCGGTCGGGCCAAAAAGGGGGACCGATCTTGCGCGCTTCGGCCTCGGGACGGTCGAGGACCTCCTCTATCATCTGCCGTTCCGCTACGAGGACCGCCGCGCGCTCCGGCCGCTGGCGGCGCTCCAGGTGGGCGAGGAGGCGACGGCGGTCGGCGAGGTGACACGGGCGAGGGAAGGGCGCGTGGGCCGGCGAGGCCGTCGCATCCTCGAGGTCGTGCTGCGCGACCCGGGCGGCGTCCTGCTCCTCGTCTGGTTCCACCAGATTCCCTACTTCAGCCGCCGCCTGTCGCCCGGCCAGCGGCTGGTCGTGCACGGCAAGGTCGAGCCGCCACTCGGCGCCGCGGCGCCGCGCATGATCCATCCCGAGATCGAGACCCTCGGCCCCGACGAGCCCGTCGCCGCCCGCGTCCTGCCGGTCTACGAGAAGCCGACGGAGATGCACGTCGGCGCGATGCGCCGCATCGTGCACGCGGCGGTCGAGGAGTTCGCCGACCGCGCGCCAAGCGCGCTCCCGGCGGAGGTCGCCGCCCGCCAGCGGCTCGTCGACCTGCCCCGCGCCCTCCGTCACGTCCACTGCCCCGCGCCGGAGGCCGACCTCGAAGCGCTCGGGGGGTCCCGCTCGCTCGCGCACCGCTCGCTCATCTTCGACGAGCTCTTCTTCCTCCAGCTCGGCCTCGCGCTGCGGCGGAGCGCCGCCGGGCAGGAGCCGGGCACGGCCTTCCCGCGCTCGACGCGTCTGGTCCTGGCGCTGCGCGCGCGGCTCCCGTTCCGGCCGACCGGCGCGCAGGAGCGCGCCTTCACCGAGATCGAGGAGGACCTCGCGCGACCCCATCCGATGCGGCGGCTGCTCCAGGGGGACGTCGGCAGCGGCAAGACGCTGGTGGCGCTCCTGGCCGCCCTCACCGTGATCGAGGCGGGCGATCAAGCCGTGCTCATGGCCCCGACGGAGCTCCTCGCCGAGCAGCACCTGGAGACGGTGCGGCCGCTCGCCGAGCCGCTCGGCGTGGAGCCCGTGCTGCTCACGGGGGCGGTGAAGGGCCGCGCGCGGCGCGCGGCGCTCGCCGGCCTCGGCGCGGGACGGATCCCCCTCGCCGTCGGCACCCATGCGCTCATCCAGGAAGGGGTGACCTTCGGGCGCCTCGGCCTCGCGATCGTCGACGAGCAGCACCGCTTCGGCGTGCTCCAGCGGGCCGCGCTCCAGCGCCAGGCAGGCGAGCGGGCCGTCGACGTGCTGGTGATGAGCGCCACGCCGATCCCGCGCACCCTCGCGCTGACGCTCTACGGCGACCTCGCCGTCTCCACGCTCGACGAGCTCCCCCCGGGCCGCACCCCGATCACGACCCGCCTCTGTCGCGAGTCACGCCGCCACGAGGTCTACGCGCGCATCCGCGAGGCGGCGGCCACGGGCCACCAGGCCTACATCGTCTACCCCCTGGTGGAGGAGTCCGAGAAGTCCTCGCTCCGGGCGGCGTCGACCATGGTGCACGAGCTCGCGGCCGGGCCGCTGGCCGGGCTCCGGCTCGACCTCGTCCACGGCCGGATGAAGGCGGACGAGAAGGACGGCGTGATGCGCCGGTTCAAGGCGGGGGAGTTCGATGTGCTGGTCTCGACGACGGTCATCGAGGTCGGCATCGACGTGCCCAACGCCACCGCGATCGTGATCGAGCATGCCGAGCGCTTCGGCCTGGCACAGCTCCACCAGCTCCGGGGGCGGGTGGGTCGCGGCCAGGCGCCGGGGCACTGCTGCCTGGTCGTGCCGGACTGGACCGGCGAGGACGCCTACCAGCGGCTCACCACGCTCGAGCGCTCGACCGACGGCTTCTACATCGCCGAGGCCGACCTCGCGCTGCGCGGGCCGGGCGACTTCCTCGGGACCCGCCAGGCCGGACTGCCGCCCTTTCGCGTCGCGAGCCTGGTGCGCGACACGGCTCTGCTGCGCGCTGCCCGGGACGAGGCGCTCGCCTGGCTCGCCCGCGACCCCGATCTCTCGGCGCCCGAGTCCGAGACGGTGCGGGCGGTGCTGCGGCACCGCTGGAAGGGACGGCTCGGCCTCGCGCAGGTGGGATAGCTACGGCGCCGCGCTCGTCAGGGAACGACCCCGTGCCGGGTCTTCCAGGCCGCGACCGCGCTGTCCCACACGGCGCGATCGGTGGTCACCGTGAAGCACGGCGGCAGGGGCGCCGGATACGGTCCCGGCCCGAGCCACACCATCACGTTGTTCGAGCAGCCGACGAGGCTCGCCGGGATCCCCATCGTGCTCGCCCCGCCCTCGCCCACCTGCTCGGCCATGAAGACGTTGTCGTCGAGCTCGAGCTGCGTCGCCAGGCTGCTCCACTTGAAGAACTGCCCGTTGCCGAGGTCCGTCGCCAGGCCGCCCCGGGGACCGGGCATCGGCTGGAGCCGGATCAGCGACTGCCGGATGGTGAGCAGGTCGTTCCGGCCGTCGTAGCCGGAGGCGATGATCGCGGTCGACGGCCGCTCGCTGATCCCGACGTAGCAGCCGTCGAACAGCGAGTCGTCGATCAGACCGGGCTGGACGTGGTCGTTCTCGACGCAGTCGTCCCGGACGTAGGTCAGCCAGGCGCCCCGGATGGTGAACGGGCCCGCGATCGGCCGGATGCCGTCGCCCACGTTGTCGATGCGGATGTTCTCGACCGTCAGGTAGGGGTTCTCGAACCGGAAGCCCGCGTTGTTCAACGTGTGTATCTGATCCCACGTGAGGCTCCGGTCGTACTGCCCGAGCTCCACGCCGCCCGAGACGCAGATCACGCTGCCGCCCCCCAGGTTGACCGGATAGAGGTTGGTCAGCGAGGGGAGGAACGTGGCCTGCCGGGCGTCGAGCCGTGTGAGGTTGAGCAGCGCGCGGTTGTCGTAGGACGTCGCCCACGTTCCGGTGAGCGTGATCAGCGGGCCGGATCGATCGAGGCAGCTCGGTATCGACGTGGTCGTGGTGGTGGACGAGGTGGTGGTCGTGGTGGTGGTCGTGGTTGTCGTCGAGGAGGACGTGCTCGTCGAGGTTGTGGTCGTGGTGGTGCTGGACGTCGTCGACTGAGTGGTCGTGGTGGTGGACACGGTGGTCGTGGTCGTCGGGAGGGTCGTGGTCGTCTTGATCGTGGAGGTCGAGGACGTGGAAGTGGTGCTGGTGCTCGTGGTCGTCGTGGTCTTGTGAAGTCCGAAGGCGTTCCCGTTCCCGCTTGCCGCTGCGAGGGCCACGCTCGTGTGCGCAATCCCCGTCAGGGCGACGATGAGGGCAACTGTGCCGAGGCGTTTCGGGTGAGTCACAATGGTCCGTCCAGCGCGGCCCGCGTATCCAGGCGCGCGCGGTCTCGGGCGGGTAATTCAAGATGCGTGCCCGGCGGCACCAGCGCGGACCGTGGGGCGAGCGCCCCGGCGAGTGCGCGAGCGGTGTCCGCGGCGAGGCGAGCGGGGCGTTGCCAATCCGGCGCCGGACGCTCGGCAAGACCGGAAGCCGATCCCGGAAGGATCCACGGCCGCAGCGCGAGAAGCATGCGGGCTCGCAACGACGGGCAAGTCCGCAGGGTCGCCGAGCGCATGCGTAGCAGCTAGCGAGGAGCGCGACTCGAGATGGGATCTCCGCGCGCGCCCGCGCGCGCGGCCGAGCGAAGCGAGCGGGGAGTGAGGACGGCGGGCTCCGCCCGACGGGGCGAGGGGCGGGAGCCCCTCGCTGATTTAACCCGGCTCCTGCTGCGTCATGCAGTGCAGCGTGCCGAGGCCGAGCACGAGGTCGCCGGCGTGGATGCCGACCACCGGCCGCGACGGAAAGAGTCCGGCGAGGATGGCGAGCGCCTGCCGGTCGCGGACGTCGTTGAAGGTCGGGACGAGGACCGCCGTGTTGGCGACATAGAAGTTCGCGTAGCTCGCCGGCAGCCGCTGGCCGCCGAAGGCGAGCGGGGCGGGCATGGGCAGCGCGACGACGCGCAGCCGCCGGCCGTCCTGATCCGTCATGCGCTCGAGGCGGGCGCGGTTCTCGCGCAGCGGCCCGTAGTTCGCGTCGGCCGGGTCGTCCTCCTGCGCGATCACCACCGTCCGCGCATCGGCGAAGCGGGCGACGTCGTCGACGTGGCCGTGCGTATCGTCGCCCGCGATGCCTCGACCGAGCCAGAGGACCTTGCGGACCCCGAGGTACACGGCGAGCACGCGCTCGAGCTCCGCGCGCGTCACGCCGGGGTTCCGTGCCTGCGCGCGCGAGAGCAGGCACTCCTCGGTGGCGAGGAGGGCGCCGCGGCCGTTGACGTCGATGGCGCCGCCCTCGAGGACGACGTGGCGCGGGTGGCGGCCGAGCGCGGGCTGCCACCGGCGGCGGCCGAGGGCGCGGGCGAGCGCGTCGCCGGCGGCCGCGTCCCGCCGGTGATTGCGGTACTTCGCCCAGCCGTTGAAGCGCCAGTGGACGAGGGCGACGTCGCCGTCGTGGCGTCGCACGAAGAGCGGGCAGGTATCGCGCATCCAGGAGCGGTCGGTCGGGATGCGAAAGAAGTCCACCCGCCGGAGATCCACGCCGGCGTGGCGGAGGACGCGCTCAGCGCTTCGCTGCAGGCGTGCGTCGTCGACCAGGATACGGACGCGCTCGCCCGCCACCAGGTGGCGCACCGCCTCGGCGTAGACCCACGGGATGGCCTCGAACTTCCCCGGCCAGTCGCCGCGCTCGTGCGGCCAGGCGAGCCAGGTGGCGGCGTGCGGCTCCCACTCGGCCGGCATGCGGTAGCCGAGCGCGGCGGGCGTCGCCGCTTCGCTCATCCGTCGAGCAGCCGCTTGGTGATCCCGCCGTAGGCGTCGATGCGTCGATCGCGCAGGAAGGGCCAGCTCCGCCGGACGTCCTCCTGCCGGGCGAGGTCGCACTCGACGACGAGGATCTCTTCCGCGCTCCACGACGCCTCCGCGAGCACGACGCCGAAGGGATCGCAGGCGAACGACGCCCCCCAGAACTCGAGGCCGCCGTCGGCAGGCCCCTCGTGACCGACGCGGTTCACGGCCGCGACGTAGACGCCGTTGGCGATCGCGTGCGCGCGCTGCACCGTCTGCCACGCGGCCCGCTGCGCCTCGCCGTGCGCCGCCTTCTCCGCCGGGTGCCAGCCGATCGCCGTCGGATAGAGGAGGACGTTCGCGCCGGCGAGGGCCGCGAGGCGCGCGCCCTCGGGGTACCACTGGTCCCAGCAGACGAGCGTGGCGATGCGGCCGACGGCGGTGTCGAAGGCACGGAAGCCCGTGTCGCCCGGCGTGAAGTAGAACTTCTCGTAGTAGAGCGGATCGTCGGGGATGTGCATCTTGCGATAGAGGCCGCGGAGCGCGCCGTCGGCATCGAGGATCACCGCCGTGTTGTGATAGACGCCCGCCGCCCGGCGCTCGAAGACGGACCCCACGACGGCGATTCCGAGCTCGCGCGCGAGCCGCGCGAGCGCGTCCGTCGTCGGGCCGGGCACCGGCTCCGCGAGGTCGAAGGCGGCCGCGTCCTCTCGCTGGCAGAAGTAGCGCGTGCGGAAGAGCTCCGGCAGGCAGACGAGCCGGGCGCCGCGTGCGGCCGCCTCGCGGATGCGCGCCGTCGCGGTGGCGAGGTTCTCGGCGGGATCGGCCGCGCAGCGCATCTGGACGAGGCCGAGGCGGAAGCGAGCAGCGGTCATGGGCGCGCAGGTTGCCGCGGGGCCGGCAGCGAGTCAACGCCGACGAGGGGTGCTACGACTCGAGCCACCAGCGAGCGATATCGAGCTCGACCGCGTCGAAGGGCTCGGGCCGCACCCGCTCGCTGCCGCCGTGGGTGCTCGCGACCACCCAGCGATCGCGCTCGAGGTGGTACACCTCGAGCGTACGGGCGAGCGGATCTACGATCCAGAGGTGTCCGACCTGTTCGCGCGCATAGATGCGCATCTTGCGGCCGCGGTCGATCGCGCCCGTCGTCGGCGACAACACCTCGCAGACCCAGTCGGGCGGCTGGGTGAATGCGGCGACGTTCGGAAGGACAGGCATCCGCTCCCGCCGCCAGGCCGCGAGGTCGGGCACGATCACGTCCTCGCCGAGGTGCAGCTCGGGCTCGAAAAGGAGCCACCACCCGCCCGGGACCCCGCCACCGGGCGGCCGGTCGAACGCGCCGCCGAGGTCGGTCCCGATGCGCATCGCCGCGAGCGCGTGCGGCGAGGCGGGCCGCGGGCTCGTCACCAGCTCGCCGTCGATGATCTCCGCCACCAGGTGTTCGGGAACCTCCATCAAGTCCTGGTAGGTCGCCCGCCGTCCCGCGGTCGTCACGGGTTCGAGCATACCACGCTTTCCTCCCCGCGGATCAGGGTGACGGCCCGGGCAGGCGACGCCAGCCATGGCATGGCAGTACACCTCGCCCACAGACGCGGTGGCGAGGCGCGACGTCGATCGGCTAGGATCGCCGCCGGAGGTGGCCGATGGATCTCTCCTACAGCTCCGCCGAGGAGGCCTTCCGCGCCCGCGTCCGCGGCTGGCTTGCCGAGAACCTCCCCGAGCCCGGCTCGCAGCGCGACCTGCCGGCGATGCGCGCCTGGCAGCGGAAGCTCCACGCCGCGGGCTTCCTCGGCGCCGCCTGGCCGAAGGAGTACGGCGGCGCCGGGCTCTCCCCGATGGAGCAGGCGATCCTCAACGAGGAGCTGGCCCGCGCGCGCGCCCCGCAGGTGGTGAACGCGATGGCCATCTGGTGGGTCGGCCCGGCGATCATCCGCTACGGCACCGACGCGCAGAAGCAGCGCTTCATCCCGCCGATCCTCACCGCCGACGAGATCTGGGCGACCGGCTACTCCGAGCCGTCGTCGGGGTCGGACATGGCGGCGGCCAAGACGCGCGCCGTGCGCGACGGCGACGACTACGTGGTGAACGGCCAGAAGATCTGGACGACGCTCGCCCACATCTCCGACTGGTTCTTCATCCTCGTCCGCACCTCGGCCGACGGGCCCAAGTGGGCCGGTCTCTCCGTCCTCCTGATGGACATGCGCAGCCGCGGCATCGAGATCCGCCCGATCCGGCAGATCGACGGGGGATCGGAGTTCAACGAGGTCTTCATGACCGACGTCCGGGTGCCGGCGGCGAACCGCCTCGGTGCCGACGGACAGGGCTGGGAGATCGTCTCGAGTGCGCTGGTCAACGAGCGCAGCGGCATCGCGGGCAGCATCCGCTTCGACCAGGCCCTCGACTGGCTCAAGACGACGGCCCGCGAGCGGCAGAAGCTCGGCGACCGGCGCGTCCGCCAGCAGGTCGCCGACCTCGCCACCAAGGCGGCGATCATGCGCTGGGCGGGCATGCGCGCGCTCACCGATTCGCTGCACGAGCGCATGAACCCGCACCTCTCCGCCGCCATGAAGCTCATGTCGACGAGCCTCGTCCAGGAGTTCTCCGAGACGGGGATGGAGGTCCTCGGCCCCTGGGCCACGCTCATGGACGACCCTCACCTCGCGCCCGGCGGCCGCTGGGCCAAGCAGTTCCTCTTCGACCGCTCGATGACGATCGCGGGCGGCACGAGCGAGGTGCAGCGGAACATCGTCGCGCAGCGCGTCCTGGGGCTGCCGCGGAAGTGAGGCCTACAGACCGAGCACCGCGTTCAGGGCGAGGCCGAGCACGAAGAGCCCGCCCGCCAGGCGGCCGTGGTAGAAGGCGAGCGACACGAACCACAGCGGCCACAGGCGGTAGCCGGGCGGCGGGGCGGCGGGCTTGGGTTCGCCGTACGCCTTCAGCACCTGGCGCAGCCGCGGGATGGCGGCGGCGACGAGGAGCACACCGACGCCCACCTTGCCGCCGACCACGAGCGCGGCGACGGCGGCGTAGAAGGCGACCATCAGGATCATGTTCAGGCGGAGCGCGACGTTCTTGCCGAGCAGCACCGGCAGGGTGTGGATACCGCGCGCCCCGTCCTGCTCGTACTTGTCGATGTGCTTGCCGATGAGGACCGTGGTGACGGACAGCGCGTACGGTACCGAGGCGAGCCAGACCCAGGCGGGAATGCTGCCGGCGGTCACGAAGTAGGTGCCGCCGGTCATGAGCGGTCCCCACACGAGGAAGACGCCGGGCTCGCCGAGCCCGTGGTGCTTCAGCTTGAGCGGCGGCGCCACGTAAAAGACGCTCACGAAGAGGCCGGCGAGCGCGAACGCCGCGACGGGCCAGCCCCACGCGCGCAGCAGCACGATACCGATCGCCAGGTCGGCGAGGTTGCACGCGGCGATCGTGGCGAGGAGCCCCCGCTTGGTGACGAGCCCGGAGAAGAGCGGATGCGGTGCATACTGCGTGCGGACATACGCCTCGGTGTCGATGCCGCCGATGGTGTCGAAATAGTCGTTGATCATGTTGTTGGCAGCATGGGCGATGACGAGGCCGAGGAGGGCGAGGCCGAAGTAGCCCCAGTGCGGCGTGGGCGCGCTCAGGGCGGCGAGCAGGCCGCCGATGGCGCCGGAGGTGAGCGTCATCGGGAAGACACAGGCGCGCGTGATGAGCAGCCAGCGGGAGACCGCGTCGACCCGACGCCCGGGCGCCAGGTTGCCGTTGAGTACGACTTGGCGCCAGCTCTCGAGGAGGCCGGCGAACCCGGGCGCCGCGACCGCGGGCCGGTCGGCCACCGCGTCGGCGGGGTTCGGCATGGCCGACCTCTAGGCGGTCGGTCGAGGCAGGTCAACCGTGGGTCCGAGCGGGATGTAGCACTCGATCGGCCGCGAAGGCGTTGATCTGTCTGGCGCTCCGCCGCCGCTCCTCCCGGAGCGCACGCTGGAAAGCATCGGCGGGCTCGCCCACGGGCCTCACAGACACCACCGCCGACGCCTCCGCAAGGGCCGTTTTCGACGTCCGTCGGTTTTGGTTTGACCCTCTGGGGGCGATCGCCTATGTACGACCGAGAGAGGCGGAGGGGCCGAGGAGGACGCCGGTGGCGGCACGTATGGACTTTCCGCGCATCAAACGACTCCCTCCCTACGTCTTCAACGTGGTCGGCGACCTGAAGCTCGCCGCGCGGCGCGCGGGCGAGGACATCGTCGACTTCTCGATGGGAAACCCCGACGGCCCGACGCCGCCGCACGTCGTCCAGAAGCTCGTCGAGGCCGTGCAGAAGCCGCAGAACCACCGCTACTCGGTGTCGCGCGGCATCTACAAGCTGCGGGTCGCGATCTGCGACTGGTACCGGCGCCGCTACGGCGTCGAGCTCGACCCCGACGCGGAGGCGATCGTCACCATCGGCTCCAAGGAGGGTATCGGGCACCTGGCGCTCGCGCTGCTCGGGCCGGGCGACGTGGTCTTCTGCCCGAGCCCGACCTACCCGATCCACCAGTACTCGGTCATCATCGCGGGCGGCGACCTCCGCTCGATCCCCCTCATGCCGGGCGGCGACTTCCTCGCCCTCCTGCAGGAGGCCGTGCGCACCACCTGGCCGAAGCCGAAGCTCCTGATCCTCAATTTTCCACACAACCCCACCACGGAGGTGGTCGACCTCGACTTCTTCCGCGGCGTGGTCGAGTTCGCGCGCGAGCACGGATGTCTGGTCGTCCACGACCTCGCCTACGCCGACCTCTGCTTCGACGGCTACGTGGCGCCCTCGTTCCTCCAGGTGCCGGGTGCGAAGGACGTGGGCGTCGAGTTCTTCACGCTCTCCAAGAGCTACAACATGCCCGGCTGGCGCGTGGGGTTCGCCGTCGGCAATGCCGAGATCATCGGCGCCCTCGCGCGCATCAAGAGCTACCTCGACTACGGCATCTTCCAGCCCGTGCAGATCGCGGCCACCCACGCGCTCACCGGCCCGCAGAGCTACGTCGAGGAGATCTGCGAGGACTACCGCAAGCGGCGCGACGTCCTGTGCGAGGGCCTCGAGCGCATCGGCTGGCAGGTGCCGAAGCCGAAGGCCACGATGTTCGTCTGGGCCGAGATCCCCGACGCGTACAAGGCGATGGGCTCGCTCGAGTTCTCGAAGCTCCTGCTCCGCGAGGCGAAGGTTGCGGTGTCGCCCGGCATCGGCTTCGGCGAGTACGGCGACCACTACGTGCGCTTCGCGCTCATCGAGAACGAGCACCGCACGCGCCAGGCCGTGCGCGGCATCCGGCGGGCGCTCGGGGCAGGCCTCGTCCAGAAGCTGCCGCACGCCGGCACGGGCTGACGCGGAGACCGCCGGGGGTGGGAGCGCCCGTCCGGGTCGGGTTGATCGGCTTCGGGACGATCGGCACCGGCGTGCTGAAGCTCCTGCGCGCCCATCGCGCCGACATCACCCGGCGCGCCGGGCGGCCGATCGAGATCGTCGCGATCGCCGACCTCGACCTCGAGACCGACCGCGGCATCCCCGCCGCTCCCGCGCGCTTCACCAAGGACGCGCTTTCGGTGATCGAGGATCCCTCGATCCCGATCATCATCGAGCTGATCGGCGGCTACGAGCCGGCGCGGCGGTTCGTCCTGGCCGCGATCCGCGCCGGCAAGGACGTCGTGACGGCCAACAAGGCGCTGCTCGCGGTCCACGGCCAGGAGATCGTCGCGGCGGCGGAGGTGCGGGCCGTGCGCCTCGGCTTCGAGGCCAGCGTCGGCGGCGGCATCCCGATCCTCCGCACGCTCAAGGAGGGGCTGGCGGGCGACCGGACGGCGGCCGTTTACGGCATCGTCAACGGCACCTGCAACCACATCCTCACCACCATGACGCGCGAGGGCCGGAGCTTCGGCGACGTGCTGGCCGAGGCGCAGCGGCTCGGGCTGGCCGAGGCCGATCCGTCGACGGACGTCGACGGCATCGACTCCGCGCACAAGCTCGCCCTCTTGACGACGCTCGCCTTCAACGTGGCGCCGCGCTTCGCCGACATCCCGACCGAGGGCATCCGCCGCATCGAGCCGGCCGACATCGCCTTCGCCCGCGAGCTCGGCTACACGATCAAGCTCCTCGCCATCGCCAAGGACGGGCGCGACGCGATCGAGGCGCGCGTCCACCCGACGATGATCCCGAACGGCCATCTGCTCGCCGACGTCGGCGGCAACTTCAACGCGATCTTCGTGCGCGGCGCGGCGCTCGGCCCGACGATGTACTACGGACAGGGCGCGGGCGCGATGCCGACGGCCACCGCCGTCGTCGCCGACCTGATCGCGGCGGTGCGCGACCGGGAGATCGGGTCCGGCGTGCGCGTGCCGCCCTGGGGCGTGCCGCGGCGTGCGCTCCGTCCCCTCCCCATCCGGCCGCTCGACGCGCTGGAGGGCGAGTACTACCTCCGCTTCATGGCGCTCGACCGGCCCGGCGTGCTGGCGCGCATCGCGGGCATCCTCGGGCGCGCGGACATCAGCATCGCCTCGGTGATCCAGAAGGACCGGCGCGCGGGGACGACGGTGCCGGTGGTCCTCCGTACGCACCGCGCGCGCGAGCGGAACCTCGCGCGCGCGCTCCGAGAGATCGGGCGGCTGCGGGTCGTACGCGGCCGGCCCGTGTCGATCCGCATCGAGGACCGCCTCGGCTAGACGGACAGTCCCGGCCCCCTCACCAGCCTTCGTCGGGATCCGGGACGTCGCCGCGCAGCAGCTCCACGTCCGCGCGGTCGCGCAGTGCTTTGCTGCGTCGGCGCGAGGGGTCGGCGGCCGCTCGCTCCTTCATCGCGACCAGGTCGGCCTTGCGTACGATGCGCACGTCGGCGGTGCCGATCCGGAAGCCCTCGGCTCGCCCGATCATGGCGTCGAACGCGACGTCGAAGACGAGCTGGACCGGTTCGCCGCTCGGGTGGCGGAAGTTGGCGCTGTGCGCGAACTCGCCGGTGAGACGGAAGGCTGCCTTGGTGAGCGCTTGCACGATGACGGCGCGCTCGAAGGTGGACATCACGGCGATGTCGGTGTCCGCCGTCGCTCGCGGCACCCCGGAGTGGATACCGACCGCCACGCCGCCGATCAGGGCATGGGGCGCGCCGATGCCGTCGAGCGCGCGGGTCGTGTCGAGCAACGCCGCGACCTTGTCGGGTGTCGCACCCATCTCGTGCCCTCCGCCCCGCCGTGCGGCGATCAGCGCCCAGTCGCGGGCCGACGCATCGCTGACCGCCTGCAGCACACGCCGCGGGCTCGGCTCCATCGTCGGAGGATAGCAGGATCCCCGGACCCGCACACCCGCTTCGTGGCGCTCGGTCGGCTGTGCTGGAGTCCTGCGCACCCTTGATAGTAGTATCGAGCACCCATGAGTGTTGCCCGGGCCTGGGGCGGGCTGATCGAGCAGTACCGCGAGCGGCTGCCCATCGGCCCGACCGAGAAGATCGTCACCCTGAACGAGGGGAACACGCCGCTCGTGCGCGCCGACCGGCTCGCGGCGGTGGTGGCGCCCGGGGTCGAGCTGTACCTCAAATGCGAGGGTCAGAACCCCACCGGGTCGTTCAAGGACCGCGGCATGACCGTGGCGGTGACGAAGGCGCTCGCCGAGGGCGTCGAGGCGATCATCTGCGCCTCGACGGGCAACACGTCGGCCTCGGCCGCCGCCTACGCGGCGCGCGCCGGCGTCCGCGCCTACGTCGTCGTGCCGCACGGCAAGATCGCCCTCGGCAAGCTCTCGCAGGCCGTCATGCACGGCGCGCGCGTCATCCAGATCGAGGGCAACTTCGACCAGGCGCTCCGGCTGGTGCGCGACCTGAAGGAGCACTATCCGACGCGGCTCGCGCTCGTGAACTCCGTCAATCCGCACCGCATCGAAGGGCAGAAGACGGCCGCGTTCGAGGTCTGCGACGCGCTCGGCCGGGCCCCCGAGTACCATCTGTTGCCGGTCGGCAACGCCGGCAACATCACGGCCTACTGGCGCGGCTACAAGGAGTACCTCGCGGCCGGCAAGATCACCCACCTGCCGCGCATGATGGGCTTCGAGGCCGCGGGTGCGGCGCCGATCGTGCACAAGCGGGTGATCGAGGAGCCGCGCACCGTCGCGACGGCGATCCGCATCGGCAACCCGGCGAGCTGGCAGGGCGCGGAGGCCGCACGCGACGAGTCGGGCGGCGCGATCGAGGCGATCACCGACGACGAGATCCTCGAGGCCTATCGCCTGCTCGCCCGGACCGAAGGCGTGTTCGCCGAGCCGGCGTCCGCCATCTCGCTCGCCGGGGCGCTCAAGCTGGGCGCGAGCGGGCGCCTGCGGCCGAAGGACGTCCTCGTGCTGACGCTCACCGGCCACGGGCTCAAGGACCCCGACACGGCGATCGCCAACTCGGAGGCCGCGATCAAGATCGCCGCCGACCCCGCCCGGCTGGCCGCGGTGCTCGAGGTCGGTTAAGTGGTGACCCGATGAAGGTGGTGGTGCTGCAGGGGGACGGGATGGCCGACGAGCCGATCCCTGAGCTGGGGGGCAAGACGCCCCTCGAGGTCGCGCGCACGCCGAACCTCGACCACATGGCCGCGCGCGGCATCCTCGGGCTGACGCGCACGATCCCGCGCGGCCTGCCGCCGGGCAGCGACGTCGGCACGATGTCGGTGCTCGGCTACGACCCGGCCCGCTACCACACCGGGCGCTCGCCCATCGAGGCGGCGAGCATGGGGGTGGAGCTCGGCCCCGAAGACGTGGCCTTCCGCATGAACCTCGTGACGCTCGAGACGGCCGAGAGCGGCGGCGAGATCATGCGCGACTTCGCGGGCGGCCATCCCTCGCGCGAGGAGGGCGCGGCGATCGTCGTGGACCTGGCTCGCGCGCTCGGGCGCGACGGCCTCGAGCTGCATCCGGGCATCTCGTATCGCCACCTCCTGGTGTGGCGGAAGGGCGAGAGCCGGATGCGGACGACGCCGCCGCACGACTTGTCCGACAAGCCCATCGCCCGGGCCTTCCCCGAGGGGCCGGGCGCGGAGGTCCTGCGCGAGCTGATCGAGCGCTCGCGGTCACTGCTCGCCGAGCATCCGCTCTGCGAGGCACGCCGGGCGCGCGGCGAGCGCGCGCCGACGGCGCTCTGGTTCTGGGGGCAAGGCCGGCGCCCGCGGCTGCCCACCCTGCGCGAGCGCTTCGGGATCGAGGGCGCCGTCATCGCCGCGGTGGACCTGGTGAACGGCCTCGGCGTGCTCGCCGGCCTCGCGCGCGTGACGGTGCCGGGAGCGACCGGCTACCTCGATACCGACTTCCGCGCCAAGGCGGAGTACGGCCTGCGCGCGCTCGCCGAGCGGGATTTCCTCTTCCTGCACGTCGAGGCGCCGGACGAGGGCGGCCACCTCGGCGACCCGCAGAAGAAGGTCGAGGCGATCGAGAACTTCGACGAGAAGACCGTGGGCCCGCTCCTCGAGGGCCTGCGCGCGATGGGGGGCGAGTGGCGCGTGCTGGTCATGCCCGACCACCCGACACCGTGCGCCCTGAAGACGCACACCGCCGACCCCGTTCCCTTCGTCGTCTACGTCTCGGCGGACGAGCAGAAGCCGCGCGCCCTCTCGCGTGGCTACAACGAGAGGGACGCGCGCGATCAGGGCATCTTCATCCCGGACGGCCACACCTTGCTCGAGCGCCTGCTCAGGCGCTGAACGGCCGCGATGGAACGCAACCTCGCCATGGAGCTCGTGCGCGTGACCGAGGCGGCGGCCCTCGGCTCGGCCCGGCTCATGGGACGAGGCGACGAGACCGCCGCCGACATGGCCGCCGTCGAGGCGATGCGCAACGCGATCGACGTCCTGCCGATCGACGGCACCGTGGTGATCGGCGAGGGCGACCACGACGCGATGCCGATGCTCTACGTGGGCGAGCGCGTCGGCACGGGACAGGGGCCGGAGCTCGACGTCGCCTGCGACGCGCTCGAGGGGGCGGCCATCTGCGCCACCGGCGGCTACAACGCGCTCTCGGTGATCGCCATCGCCGACCGCGGCAGCCTGCTCCGCGTCCCCGACAGCTACATGGACAAGATCGCCTGCGGCCCCGAGGGCCGCGGCATCGTCGACCTCGACCGCAGCCCCACCGAGAACCTCCGGGCGCTCGCCGACGCGAAGGGCGTGTACGTCGAGGACCTGACCGTGGTGATCCTCGACCGCCCGCGGCACACGCGCCTGATCGAGGAGGTCCGGCGGGCCGGCGCTCGCATCAAGCTGATCAGCAGCGGCGACGTCTCGGCGGCGCTCGCGACGACCGAGGTGGAGACCGGGATCGACATCCTGATGGGCATCGGCGGCGCCTCGCAGGGCATCCTCGCCGCCGCGGCGCTGGTCTGTCTGGGCGGCGAGATGCAGGCGCGGCTCAAGCCACGCAACGAGGAGGAGGCCGCGCAGGCGCGCGGGCTCGGCATCTTCGACCTCGGCCGCAAGTACGGGCTCGACCAGCTGGCCTCGGGCTCGGTCATGTTCGCGGCCACCGGGATCACGCCCGGCGACTACCTGGCCGGCGTCCGCTACGTGAAGGGCGGCGCGATCACGAACTCGGTCGTCATGCGGTCCTCGACGCGCACCGTGCGCATGATCGAGGCGCACCACCGCTTCGATCGCCGGCCGGAGTACTGAGGTGGCCGACGAGGGTTTCGCCAACCTCGTCGTGGCGCGGACGGACGCGGTCGTCACCGTCACGCTGAACCGGCCCGCGGCGCTGAACGCGCTCGACACGGCGACCCTCCGCGAGCTGGCGCGCGCGGTGCGCGACATCCGCCGCGCCGGCGACGTGCGCGCCGTCGTGCTCACGGGCGCCGGCGACAAGGCCTTCTCGGCGGGTGCGGACATCGCCGCCATGGCGGCCATGAGCGCCGCCGAGGGACACGCGTACTCGCGCCTCGGGCACGACGTGTTCGCGCGTCTCGAAGAGCTCGACGTGCCGGTCGTCGCGGCGCTCAACGGCGTCGCCCTCGGCGGCGGGCTCGAGCTGGCGCTCGCCGGCGACCTGATCGTCGCCTCGGAGCGGGCGCGGCTCGGGCAGCCCGAGATCAATCTCGGCCTCATCCCGGGGTTCGGGGGCACGCAGCGCCTCGCACTGCGCGTCGGCCTCGCACGCGCCCGCGAGCTCGTCTACCTGGGCCACATGATCTCGGCCGAGGAGGGCCATCGCATCGGGCTCGTGAACCGCGTCGTGCCGCCGGACCGCCTGCGGGCGGAGGCAGCGGAGCTCGCCGCCGCTCTCGCCGCCAAGGCTCCGGTCGCGCTCCGCCAGGCGAAACGCGCGACGGCCTTCGCCGCCGCCGGTGCCGTCGAGGCGGGGTGCCGCTACGAGATCGAGGCGTTCGGCGTCACCTTCGCCACCGAGGACCGCGTCGAGGGGCTGCGCGCCTTCCGGGAGAAGCGGACACCCGTCTGGAAGGGGCGCTAGGCGTGCGCGTCGACTTGACCGAAACGCAGCGCCAGCTGCGCGACGCCGTGCGCGACTTCGCCGAGCGGCGCGTCCGCCCGGTCGCCGCCGACCTCGACCGGACCGGGCGCTTCCCGCGCGACATCGTCGCCGAGCTCGGCCGGCTCGGGGTGCTCGGCTGCTGCATCCCGGAGGTCTGGGGCGGAGCGGGCCTCGACGCCGTCGCCTACGTGCTGGCGCTCGAGGAGCTCGCGCGCGTCTCGGCGGCGACGGCGGCCATCGTCGCCACGCACGCGTCGCTCGCCGCCTGGCCGCTGCTCGCCTTCGGGAGCGACGAGCAGCGCGCCCGCTACCTGCCGGCGCTCGCGGGCGGGGAGCGGCTCGGCGGCTGGGGATTCGCCGAGCGCGCCCACCCGGAGGAGATGCCGTCCATCGTCGCGACACCGGATGCGGAGCAGTACGTGCTCGACGGTCGCTGCGCATCGGTCCTGAACGCCCCCGAGGCGCGCCTGGCGATCGTCTTCGCCGCCCTCGAGGCGAAGCCGGACACCGACTTCCTCGCCGCCTTCCTCGTCGAGACGGACCAGCCGGGCTGGCGGGTGGTGCGGCTCGAGGAGCGGATCGGACTCCACGGCGCGCCCGGCGCCGAGGTCGTGCTCACGCACGTCCGGGTGGCGCGGGCGAATCGGCTGGGCGGCGACACCGCGGGGGGCGCCATCGCGCGCCAGACGCTCGAGGCGGCCGGGCCGGGCGTCGCCGCCCAGAGCGTGGGGGTCGCGGGCGCGGCGCTCGCGGATGCGCTGGCGTACGCCCGCGAGCGTCGTGCCTTCGGCCACGCCCTGGTTGAGTTCCAGGCGACGCAGTGGCGGCTCGCCGATATGGCCACGGCGGTGGAAGCGGCGCGTCTCTTGACGCTGGAGGCCGCTTTCCTGCAGGACCTGCGGCTGCCACACTCGAGCGAGGTGGCGATGGCACGCCTGTTCGCGGCCGAGACCGCGATGAGTCTCGCGACGCAGGCCGTGCAGGTCCACGGGGGATACGGCTACACCCGGGAGTTCGCCGTCGAGCGGTACTTCCGGGATGCGGCGGCGCTCGGGGTCCCGGCGGAGTTGGTGGAGCGCGAGAAACACGCGATCGCGGAACGGCTGCTGCGAGGAGCGGCGTCATGAGCTGGCCGGTGTGCTGGTCGGGACCGGCGCCCGAGGCGCATCTCGTCAAGGGGTTCCTCGAGCTGCGGGGCGTGCCGTGCCTGCTGCGCAGCGGGGGCCCGTCCATCTACCCGGTCCCCGCCTTCGGGCTCCGCGTCCTCGTGCCCGAGGACTGGCTCCCGATCGCCCGCAAGTTCCTCGAGGGGCGGCGGCGCCGCCCGGCCCGAGTCCTGCCGCTTGCACCCCGGAGACGACCCGCATGACCAAGGCCGAGTGGCTTGCCCGCTATCGCAACGACCAGGAGCGGTCCGTCCGTTTCTCGACCGTGTCCGACATGGAGCTCGAGCCGCTCTACACGGCCGAGGACGCGCCGCTCGACCCCGAGCGGATCGGCGTGCCGGGCGAGTTCCCGTATACCCGCGGCGTCTACCCGAGCATGTACCGCGGGCGGCTCTGGACGATGCGCCAGTTCGCCGGCTTCGGGACCGCGGAGGACACGAACGAGCGCTTCCGCTTCCTGCTGGCGCAGGGGCAGACGGGGCTCTCCACCGCCTTCGACATGCCGACGCTCATGGGCTACGACGCCGACCATCCCCGCGCCCGCGGCGAGGTCGGGCGCGAAGGCGTGGCGGTCTCGAGCCTGGTCGACGTGCGCGCCCTCTTCAAGGACATCCGCCTCGATCGGGTGACGACGTCGATGACCGTCAACTGCACGGCGAGCGCGGTGCTCGCCATGTACCTCGCCGTGGCCGAGGAGCAGGGCACGCCGTGGACGGCGCTCGGCGGCACGATCCAGAACGACATGCTGAAGGAGTTCATCGCGCAGAAGGAATGGATATGCCCGCCCGAGCCGTCGCTGCGCATCGTCGTCGACATGATCGAGTTCTGCGCGCGCGCGGTCCCGCGCTGGCACGCGGTGTCGATCAGCGGCTACCACATCCGCGAGGCCGGCTCGACCGCGGTGCAGGAGCTGGCGTTCACGCTCGCCGACGGGCTCACCTACGTCGAGGCCGCGCGCGCGCGCGGCATGGCGGTGGACGACTTCGCGTCCCGGCTGTCCTTCTTCTTCAACCTCCACAACGACTTCCTCGAGGAGGTGGCGAAGCTCCGCGCCGCCCGGCGGCTGTGGGCCACCCTCATGCGCGAGCGCTTCGGCGCCCGTGACCCGCGCTCGCTGCGTCTCAGGACCCACGCCCAGACCGCGGGCTGCTCGCTCACGGCGCAGCAGCCCCTCAACAACATCGTGCGGGTGGCGGTGCAGGCGCTGGCCGGCGTGCTCGGCGGCGTGCAGTCGCTGCACACCAACTCGCTCGATGAGACCCTGGCGCTGCCCTCGGAGCAGGCCGCCATGGTGGCGCTCCGCACCCAGCAGATCCTGGCCGAGGAGAGCGGCGTCACGAACACCATCGACCCGCTCGGCGGCAGCTGGGCGGTCGAGGCGCTGACCGACCGGATCGAGCGCGAGGCGCGCGCCTACATCGAGCACATCGACGGCCTCGGCGGCATGGTGCGCGCCATCGAGCTCGGCTACCCCCAGAAGGAGATCGCCGAGGCGGCCTACATCTACCAGCAGCAGGTCGATCGCGGTGAAAAGGCCGTCGTCGGCGTGAACCGCTATCAGGTGCCCGAGGAACGGCCGCTCGAGCTGCTGCGCGTCCCGCTCGAGGTCGAGGAGCGGCAGGCGGAGCGCGTGCGGCGCGTCAAGCGCGAGCGGAACGGCGCGCAGGCGCGGGAAGCGCTCGGCCGCGTGCGCGCGGCGGCCGAGAGCGGCGAGAACCTGATGCCCCCGGTCATCGCCGCCGTGAAGGCCCTCTGCACCGTGGGCGAGATCGCCGACGTCTACCGCGACGTCTTCGGCGTCTACCGGGACCCGGCATGGCTCTGAGCGGCCGCCCGCTGCGCATCCTGATCGCGAAGGCGGGCCTCGACGGACACGACCGCGGCGCGAAGATCATCGCGCGAGCGCTGCGCGACGCCGGCTTCGAGGTCATCTACACCGGGCTCCACCAGACGCCCGAGATGATCGCCGAGACCGCCGTGCAGGAGGACGTCGACGCGGTCGGCCTCTCGATCCTGTCGGGTGCCCACCTGACGCTCTTTCCGGCCGTCGTGCAGGAGCTCGAACGCCGCGGCGGCGGCGACGTGCTCGTCTTCGGCGGCGGCATCGTGCCCGACGAGGACGTCGCGCAGCTCACGGCCGTCGGCGTCGCCACGATCTTCACGCCGGGCGCGACGACGCAGGAGATCGTCGCCTGGGTGCGCGAGCACGTGCGGCCGCGGACGGCCTGATCCATGGACTTCGCGCTCACCGACGAGCACCGGCGCATCCAGGAGGCGATCCGCGACTTCGGCGAACGCGAGGTGAAGCCCTACGCCGCGGCGTGGGACCGGGACGAGGCGTTCCCGCACGCCGCCGTCTCGCGGCTCGGCGCGCTCGGCTTCCTCGCGCTCGGCCTCCCGCCGGACGTGGGGGGCGGGGGCGCGGACGCGCTCGCGTGCGCGCTCGTCGTCGAGGGCGTGGCGCGCTACGACGCCTCGCTCGGTCTGACGGTCGCCAGCCATGCCGGGCTCGCCTCGGGACACATCAATCAGTTCGCGAGCGAGCCGCTGCGCCGGTGCTACCTGCCGCGCCTGGCGCGGGGCGAGTGGCTGGGCGCCTGGTGCCTGACCGAGCCGGGCTCGGGGAGCGATGCCGCGGGGCTGCGCACGCGTGCCGTCCGCGACGCCGACGGATGGTGCCTCAGTGGCACGAAGATGTTCATCACGCAGGGGACGGTGGGCCACGTCTACGTCGTCCTTGCCTCGACCGCTCCCGACCTCGGTCAGCGCGGCATCTCGGCCTTCGTCGTCGAGCGGGGCACGCCCGGCCTCGGCACCGGGCGGAAGATCGAGAAGCTCGGCCTGCGGGCGAGCGACACCGCCGAGGTGATCCTCGACAACGTCCGCGTGCCGCCCGGCCAGCTGATCGGCGAAGAGAACCGGGGCTACAAGCAGGCGCTGCGCGTCCTCGACGGCGGCCGGATCAGCATCGCCGCTTGGTGCCACGGCATCGGGCGCGGAGCGCTGGAGGAATCGATCGCCTACGTGCGGGAGCGGCGGCGCTGTCCGGGCTCGGGGCTGCGGGCGATGGAGAGCACGCTCGCCGAGATGGCGATGCGGCTGGAGGCCGGGCGGGTCCTCCTGTGCCGGGCGGCCTATCTCAAGGACACCGGGCGTCCCTTTCGCGCCGCCGCCTCGATGGCGAAGCTCATGTGCTCGGAGGCCGCGATGTGGGTGACCACGAAGGCCGTGCAGCTCCAGGGACGTGCGGGCGTCGTGCGCGACCGGCCCACCGAGCGCTACCTGCGTGACGCAAAGCTCGGCGAGATCGGCGAGGGCACGAGCGAGATGCAGCGCCGCGTGATCGCGCGCGCGCTCCTCACCGGGGGTCTACCGACGCTCTAGGTCCCCGGTCCCTTGCCCGCCAGCCCGGCGGCCGCCTGCCACTCCATCTCGAGCTCGTTCGCGGCCCATGCCGACTCTTCCGCCGAATCGGGCCAGACGATCCACGCGATGTCGCCGGGCTCTGTCGAAGCGGGCGGCGCGGCCTGCGTGACGTCGGCGTCGAACCCCTCCGGATCAGGCTCGAACTGCGCGAGGTTCTGACCCGCCCACGCGTCTTCCATGGCGGCCACCTGCTCTCGCTGCAGCGTCATCCTCCACTCCTTTCCCGAGCCCCACGGCGCGAAGGTCGGCCCGGAGCGGCGCCGATGCATAACCCTGACTGTCGGAGAGTGCACCTTCGTCCCGTCCGGCCCCCGTTGTCAAGCGGGGCGCGTGGCCATGCTCGCTGCGGTGCCCGCCCGTGGCCGGGCAAGCCGGTTCTACGGGCAGCCTCCCACCGCGGCGGGGAGCTGCGCGCAGTCGGCCAGCGAGGTCACCGTGAGCGGGGCGGGGAGGGCGCCCCCGCCGCCGACGCTGTTGGCCAGCTGGAGGGCCTGGGAGCTGTAGTAGACGATGGCGCTTCCGCCGAGGTCGAGGTTGATGTCCGTGGTCCAGAGCGAACCGTACAGCGTGGCGTTGCCGGTGGCCTTGGTCGTGGGATCCTTCTTCACGCTCGTGCCGCCGCGGACGATGATGAGGCCCTTGAACTCGATGTTGCCCTGAATGGTGAGGTTGCCGTCGACGATCAGGATGCCCGCACCGCTGACGCTGCCGTTCCCCTTGATGGTGACGTCGCCCGTGGCGGTGAAGTACGTGATCTGGGGCACCAGCTCGGTGCCGAAGATCTTCGTGCCGGAGAAGCTCTTGTCGTCCACGCGCACGACGCCGGGCCGATTGGTGAGGTCGGTCACGATCTGGTCGAGCTGTGACACGGTCGGGGCCGCGGGCGACGTCTCGACGCTCGGCACCATCGGCGGCCCGCTCTGGTAGCCGAGCCCGGTCACGTTGTCCTTCTGTCCGGCGCTGAGGCTGCTGATCGTCCGCTGCGTGTTGGTGTCGTTCCGCGTCGAGATGCCCGGTACCGGCGCCCCGGGCCCGGCTCCCCCGGTGTAGTTGTGATCGTTGCCGTCGACGGCGAAGGCATTGCCGTCGAAGGTGGCGTTGGTCGGGCTGTCGGTGGCCAGGTAGACCGCTCCCGGCGAGCCCGACGGGGCGTTCGAGCGGACGACGGTGGCGACCACCGTGTTCCGAACGCCCTCCGGGCCCGTCGCGGTGGAGGTCAGCCGCCCCGTGTTGGCGTCCAAGGCCACCGTCGTCACCGTCAGGCTGAAGCCGCCGAGCGGCGCGAAGGTATGCGGGGCACCGCCCCAGATGTTCGTCCACTGATCGGCGACGTCGTTCTGGAGGTTGACGACGCCGACGCCGTTGACGAGCTGGAGGGCTTCGGAGATGCCGGACTCGGCGGCGAAGTGCACCTGCACCGCGCCCCGGTAGTTGCGCGTCGCGCGGATATCGGCGGCGCCGACTAGCAGGCCCGCCGTGGTCACGAGCATGAGGGTCGTCATGGTGAAGAGCGCCATGACGAGCGCCATGCCACGCTGGTGGCGGCGGCGGGGCGCGTGAGCGGCTGGCGTGTGCCTGCCTACCGGGAGTGAAGTCATGCGCGCCTGAGCAACGCGGGTGCCACGCCCGTCGGCCACGTATGCCCGTGGGAAGACCGCCGGTTCTTGCGCTCGCCGGGTCGCCCTGTGCCAAATGCCGGAGGGCTGCGAGGCCCATGTGCCAAGCCGGCACATGTCGCGCCTCGGCCGCATGTGTCGCGCTCTCCGCCGAGCGCGGGCCCCCTCGCGGATCGGGTCGACCAGGCGGACGGCAAGGCAGCGTCCCCGGCGGGATTCGAACCCACGTTACCGGCGTGAAAGGCGGACGCTAGCCCTTGGCGTTTCTAGCCTTTTTAGCCCCAACCCCGCGCCAGTCCTACATTCCCGCGTCTCGGCTATTCCGTCCTTTCCGGTCGATTCCCGCCCATTTCGGCGACAGAAGTGCCAGGAGAAGTGCCAGTGAAAATCGGGCGAACTCGGGAGCGGCACTCGACGCCATCCCGCTCCCACGCAGCGAGGAGCCGGCGATACCCGGCGGTCGCCTGGCGGTCGGCAGCGTATCCGCGAACGATGGGAGCGGTGCAGACGAACGGGAAGCGGGCTCGTGGGAGGCCGGCGCAGCACGCACTCACGACGATAGCGCCCACGGCGCGGTCCCAGATAACCGTCACGTAAGGTGCCGCTCTTTTGCGCCTGGTGCGATGGGATAGCTAAAGCGGGTCGAAGCCGGTTTCCCTCGGGATACACGAGGGCGCCTTCCCCGCGCAGGTCCTGCTGCCGGGTCGCGCTTCGATCGAACGCGATCCTCTCCCACAAGCCCCCCTGGCGCCGTGCCGGTACTGGTGCCGGTTCGGCCGGCGCTACGGCACGAAACCAAGCGAAGCCATGCGCGACCGGAGCGCGCAGAAGCCGCGTCGCTCAAGGACTTCCGCAGTGAGCGCCTGCACTACTCGTCGTCCTCGGTCGGCCTTTCACGCCGGTAACGTGGGTTCGAATCCCGCCGGGGACGCTGCCTTGCCGTC
>VBKF01000092.1:0-542 GCA_005888095.1 Deltaproteobacteria bacterium
GACGCGGATGACAATCAGGTCGTAGGCAACGACGTCGTTGGGAACGGGAGCATTCGAGCCCAAGACAGCGGTATCGAGCTCGAGAAGTCCGACCACAATGTTATTGACGACAATACCATCCGGGGGAACGCGGACGGCTTGACCGATGGGATCCGTTGCCAATCGGGCGACCACAATACCGGCAACAACGTGACGCGACCCTGCCGGTAGCCTCCCGAGGGGTGCCGGGATCTCGTGCACACCCCGACGTCGCCCCTGAGGGGGTGGAGCCCGGATCATCGAGGTGCGGGGCGGTGGTGGGGCGCGCGGCCCCAGGCCCGACGACCGCAAGGGGCAGCTCTCGTCGGCTGGGTGACCTCAGGGACGGGCAACCGCACTCGCCCGTCACGTACCGCGAAAGTGGGTCGGGTCGGTCGGCACGACGGCGTTGTCACGGTAAAGAGCGGGGGAGGCGGTCGCCCGGCGGGTGTGAAGAATCCACGGGAACCTCGGCCCCCGCCAGGGCGGGTCTGGTTACGTCGAAAAACTGGTGCGGGCGAACG
>VBKF01000092.1:612-102547 GCA_005888095.1 Deltaproteobacteria bacterium
CGCACGGAAGCACGTCCCGTACCTGAGGCGACACGCTAAGCTCAGCGGTGCTGCTTGCCGGTCGCGGCGTATGCCACCCCGGCGACCACGGTCCCGATCACCGACCCGGTGACCAGATTCCAGAACATTCAGGTGCCGCCGCAGCCGGGGGTGGCCAGCACGATCACGGTCGGCGGGAAGAGCATGAGGAAGCCGCATAGCGGCCCGCGCAGGAACCAGCGCTCGGGCCAGCTGGTGATCCCCACTAGAAAACCAACTAGGCAACGCGCACTGTAGAAGGCCCAGACCGCGATGTCGCCGCGGATGCCGAGAACGTTGAACTTGTATGGGATCGGCCCGTGAAGGAACCTCGGAATCCAACCGAGGCCGAAGCCGAGGAGCGTACAGAAGAGCGTGTAGGAAATCGCCACCAAGCCTTCTCAGGCTAATTCGCGATTCGACCTCAGGTACTCCTCGACGCGGACCAGCAGGCCAGCGATGACGTTGTTGGCGCTCCGCAGCCGCCGGCTGATCTCACGGCAGATGTTCATGATGACGAGTGTGTAGGCCTCGGGATCGTACGTGTACAGCGTGTAGAAGTCCTTGTTGGAGAGGACATAGAGCTCGGTATCCTGGCTGGCGGTGACCGTGGCGGAGCGTCGTTGGATGTCGATCAGGCTCATCTCGCCGAAGCAGTCGCCGCCACCGAGACGCGCCAGGCAAGTCGGGGCTCCTTCCCGCTGCCCCTGCTTGGTCACCTCGACCTGCCCCGACCGGACGATGAACATCTGACGGCCCGGTTCGCCTTCGGTGCAGACGACCTCGCCCGGGTGGTGGCGACGCACCTCGATGAGCTCGAGGAGCTTGTCCGCCGCGCGGTCCGGGAGGGCTCCGAACACCGCGATGGACAGGAGGAACCGCTTCGCCTCCGGATGCAACGCTGCGTCCATGGCTGACCCTCCGTCGAGACCTACACCACGGACGGTGGCACCCTGCCAAGGGGGCGCCGTCCGCCATTGACATCGTCTCGCGAACTGGGGGAAACCTCTCCAGACGAACCAGACCAGCGGAAACGTTCCATGACGGTACCCGGGGGCGAAGCGCGGCTTCGCCTTCTCTACGAGCTCGGCTGCGCCTTCGCGGCGCGCCTCGAGCTCGACGACCTCCTCCCCCTGGTCGTGGCCAAGTGCCGCGAGGCCCTCGTCGCCGAAGGCACCGCCGTTCTGCTGCTCGACCCGGAGCGCAACGAGCTGTACTTCCCGTACGTCGCGGAGGAGGATCCCGAGGTCGCGGAGCGGCTCGTCGCCCTCCGCTTCCCGGCCGACCGGGGACTCGCCGGAGCGGTCGCTCACAGCGGCCAATCCGTGCGGGTGGACGACGTGGCCGCCGATCCGCGGTTCTACGGGGAGATCGACCGCAGCTCCGGACTGGTCACGCGCAGCGTCATCGCCGCTCCGCTCGTCGCCCGTGAGGGCATCATCGGCGTGATCGAGGTGGTGAATCCACGCTCGGGCGCAGCCTTCACGGACGAGGACGTGCAATTTCTCGAGACCCTGGCCGCGAGCATCGCAGTGGCGATCGAGAACGCGCGTCTGTACGCGCGCATCAAGGCATCGGAGGAGAAGCTTCGGGTCCAGGTCGGGGTGCTCCGGCGCGACCTCGCGCGTCGCGATCGCTTCACCGAGATGACCGGCTCGGGACCCGGGATGGCGGATGTGTTCCGATTGATGGAAAGCGCCTCGGCTTCTCCCATCACGGTGCTGATCGAGGGGGAGACGGGTACGGGCAAGGAGCTGGTCGCCCGCGGCATCCACCGGGCTGGCGCGCGTGCAGATGGACCCTTCATCGCCCTCAACTGCGCGGCGCTGCCCGAAACGCTCCTCGAGAGCGAGCTCTTCGGCCACCGCCGGGGATCGTTCACGGGCGCCACCCAGGATCGGCGGGGGCTTTTCGAGGCGGCCGACGCCGGAACCGTCTTCCTGGACGAGGTCGGGGACATGCCCGCGCCGATGCAGGCGAAGCTGCTGCGCGTCCTGCAGGAAGGCGAGGTGACGCCGGTCGGTGAGACACGCCCCCGCAAGGTCGACGTGCGGGTGATCTGCGCGACGAATCGCGACCTCGCTGCCGAGGTCGCCCGCCGCAGCTTCCGCGAGGATCTCTATTACCGCGTGGGAGCTTTTCCCATCCTAATCCCACCGCTCCGCGAGCGACGCGAGGACATTCCGCTCCTCGCCCACCGCTTTCTCGCCGGCGCTGTCGAGCGCCATCGCAAGCAGGTTCCCGGCATCGACCCGGCGGCGCTCGCGCTCCTCGCGCGGTTCGATTGGCCGGGAAACATCCGGGAGCTCGAGAATGAGATCGAGCGGGCCGTGGCGCTTGCCCATGACGGCGAGCCCATCGGGCCGGCGCACCTCTCGCCGAAGCTCGGCGCAGCCGGGACGGCGCCATGCGCATCATCGCAGGAGGCGACTGACACGTCCGCTCGGCCTGGTGAGGCGGTGTCGGAAGGCAGCCCGAGCCGCGCGGAGAGCCCGCTGCGCAGCGCGAGAGCGGCTTTCGAGGCGCGCTACATCACCGAGGTCCTCCGCCAGCAAGGCGGAAACGTCTCGCGCGCGGCGCGGGCGCTCGGCCTCTCCCGCGTTATGCTCCAGAAGAAGATGAAGGATTTCGGCCTGCGCTGAGGGTCGAAGGACGTGCCCGGCACCGGCGAGCCCGAGCTGCTCGCAGCCCTGCGACGGCTGCCGCACTTCGCCGAGCTCACTCCCGAGCTGCTCTCGCTGGTCGCCGCCCGGGCCCGGCTGCGGACCGCCAGCCGAGGCGACGTCCTCTGTCGCGCCGGGGAGCCGGGCGAGGAATTCTTCCTGGTAATCGGCGGCGCGGTGTGCATCGCGGTGCCGAGCGCCCGCGGCGAGGAAGTGGTTGCCGAGCTCGGCGCGGGCGAGTGGTTCGGCGAGATGGCGCTCATCACCGGCGAGCCGCGATCCGCCAGCGCGATCGCCGGCACGGATGCGAAGCTCGCGGTGTTGGCGCGCACGGATTTCCTGGAACTAGTCGCCCAGGTGCCCGCGCTCGGCCTGGCGGTCAGCCACGTCCTCAGCCGCCGCCTCCGCGCCCGCTTGCAAGGCCGGCCGCCGCGGGCGGCACCGAGCGTCGTGCTCGCCGTCACGACGGCTCCGAACGCTCGCAACACGACGCTGGTGGCAAACCTCGCCGCGGCGCTGGCCGGCGAGAGCGATTGTCCGCTCGCCTTCCTCGACCACGCGGGCGGGTCGTCCATGGCGCCCGCTCCGGGCGTGAAGGTGCTTGGCAATCTGCCAACCGACCTGACGGCGCTCCGCGCGGCCCATCGCCTCGCGCTCGTGCGCGTGTCGATGACCGACGCGCGCGCTCCGCTGTTCGTGAAGGACGCCGATGCCGTGTGGGCGCTCGACGTCGACGACGCGTCAGGCGCGGTGTCAGCTTGGGTCCGATCCCTCGCGCCGGCGGCACCGGTCACCGGAATTTCGTGCGAGCCGCTGGCGTCGCCCGAGCAAGTGAACGTGACGCTGGACGCCAGCGTCCTCGAGGCCGCGCCGCTCGTCCAGTCCGCGCCACGCAGCTCGGCCGCCAGGGGCTTGCGCGGGCTGGCTCGTCGCCTGCTCGGGCGCCGAGCCGGCCTGGCTCTCAGCGCAGGCGGCGCGAAGGGGCTGGCGCACATCGGCGTGCTTCGCTGCTTCGAGCGTGCCGGCCTCGAGTTCGACCTGATCGCCGGCACGAGCATGGGCGGGATCATCGGGGCCTTCACAGCGATGGGGCGAGAGAGCCGCGCCCTCCTCCGCGCCTTCGGACCCTTCGTCGGCGACATCCGGCGGACGCTGCTCGACTTCGGACTTCCCGAGGTCTCCCTGCTGCGCGGCGAGAAGAAGCGTGCGGCGATCCGGGAGCAGGTCGGGGAGCGCGACATTCGCGACCTGGCGCTGCCGTTCTGGACCGTGGCCGCGGACCTCGTGTCGGGCCGTGAGGTGGTGCTGGGCAGCGGTCCGTTGTGGCAGGCGCTGGACGCGACCAGCGCCATCCCCGGCATTTTTCCGCCGGTCGCCGCCGGCGAGCGCCTGCTGATCGACGGCTGGGTGGTGAACCCGATCCCGGTGGACGTGCTCCGCCGCCAGGGCGCGGACGTGGTCGTCGCGGTCGACGTGGCCGCGGGGGTCGATCCGACACTGAAGGTGGACGTTGCGTCTCCGCCGGTCGCTGCCGCAGGAGGCTTCCAGCGCCTGCGCCAGCGCTTGGCGAACCCGGCGATCGTGCGACTCGTCATGCGGGCGATGGAGGTGGCGGCCCGTGAACGGACGCTGGCTAACCTCGCGCTCGCGGATGCCTGCGTGCAGCCCGACCTCGTCGCGTACTCCGTTGCGGACTTCTCGCGTCTGCCGGAGATCGTGGAGCGCGGAGAAGCCGCCGCCGAGCAGGCCCTGCCGGCCATCCGGAGGGCGCTGCGGAGGCCGGTGGAGACTTCGAGCTGACGAGTGCTCATCGGGCTTCGCCATGCGAGGCCTGGGGCGGTTGCAGCGGTGAGCATCGCGGGTTTATAGAGCGCGCTCCGGCGGAGGACACGGCCAGGCCTCGCCGCTCGTGGCTCGCATTCGAAAAAGTAAGCTCCGTGCGCAGCGCATCGAGCTCGACTACTTCGCACGCCGGCATCCGATGCGCACCTGGCGGCTCTGGCTCTCTCTTCTCGGCCTTGCTGTGACGGCAGGGTGGGTGGCGACCGTCCTCACCGGCGGTGACATGACACCGGCGTCGCCGGGACCGATGTCACCCGCCCACGCGATGCTCGAGGCGCGTTGCGAGGCGTGCCATGCCAGCGCTACGCGCCCGGAAGCGAAGGCCGCCGCGGCGCCGGCGGAAATGCCCGCCGCGCGGGTGGCCGGCCCGTGGCTCGGCGTGACGGACGTTGCCTGCCGCACCTGCCATGATGTGCCGGATCATGAGTCCAATCAGAGCGACACTCCCGCCTGCGCGAGCTGTCATGTCGAGCACCGCAGGAAGGCCGCTCTGGCCGCCGTCGCCACGGGGCATTGCACGCGGTGCCACGCGGGCCTCGACGCCCATACGCGCGGCGAGCCACGCCTGGTCGGCGTTGATGGCCGGCAAATTCGCAGCTTCGACGATGGGCATCCCGAGTTCGCCGTCTGGACCCGCCGCACGGAGAGCCCGCACCGCGAGCGTCTCGATCGGATCCCGCCTCCCCGCGATACGGCTCAGCTGAAGTTCACGCACGCGAAGCATCTGGAGCCCGACCTTCCGGGACCGGCCGGTATGGCTCGGGTCCAGCTCGTCTGTGCCGACTGCCACCAAGGGCCCATGGCGCTAGCCGCGTGGCGCTTCGGCAAGCAGCCCCCGGGGTGGTCGCCGGCCACCGCGCCCGACCTCGCCCCGGCCGAGGAGCCCGCCTACATGGCCCCGGTCCGCTATCAGCAGCACTGCGCGACCTGCCACCCCCATACCTTCGGCGACGATCGCTTCCCGGACCTGCCGGCTCCGCACGACACGCCGCCGGTCATCCGCGCCTTTCTCAACGGCCTGTACGCGAACTACGTCGTGAGCCATCCCGAGGAACTGAGCGGGCCACCGCGCACCCGTCCGATTGCCGAGGGGGCGACCACGCGCAGCGCCCCGTCGGCCGATGAGTGGGTGAGGGCGCAGGTCTTGGCGGCCGACGCGGTGCTCTTCCGTGAGTCGAAGCATTGCCAGCTTTGCCACGTACTCGAGGAGGCTCCTGCCTCCGACCTGCCCACGGTCACCCCGACACGGGTGCCCATCCGCTGGCTGCCACAGAGCCGATTTGACCACGGCGTTCATCGCCTGCTGCGCTGCACCGAGTGCCACGCTGCGCCGCAGAGCACAGAGACCGCGGACATCCTGCTTCCGCGGCGTGAGACCTGCCAGACTTGCCACCGACCTCGGGGTGCCCGGAACCACTGCGCGGAGTGCCATACGTACCACGCCGCGAACGCCCCGGTGGACATGAACGGGCCGCTCACGATCCGCGCGGTGGCGAGCGGCGCGCGCTGACACGACTGGGCCACGCGATCAGCGCGTGGTGCCGCGGCGCGGAAACTTCAGGAACGGGAGCCGCACATCGCGCACCATCACCCGGTCGGTGCGCAGCTCAGGCGGCGCCTCGAAGCCCACGCTGCCTGCCGCGGAGACGATGTCGTCCTGGTCCACGCCATCGCCGCTGATGCCTATGGCCCCGACCAGGCGTCTGCCCCGGAAGAGAGGAACGCCCCCGGGGAAAATCTGCAAGCCGTTGGCGAGACCGGGTACGCGCGTGCAACCGTCGTGCGGCACTCTCTGCTTGACGAAGGTCTCAAGGAGCACTTCCCTCACGAGCTCCAGCTGCAGCCCGTCGTTGAAGATGCTGAAGCCGGGGATCGACCGCGAGTACGGACCGTTCTGCGTTCCGTCTATGCCGTCGGGGAAGAAGGGACGGCTGAGGAAGCCGATTGCCCGGTCGCTGAAGGCGATCGCACCGTCCAGCCTGATGCCGTCGCGCGCTCCGGCCTCGACGAATGGCGTGAGCTTGTCGTCGACGAGGCCGCCCAGACCTATCGTGCGAAAACGCATCGCCCGCGCCTGCCCCTCGGCGAGGAGCTTCTCCCGGGCGGTTGGCGAGCTGAAGAGCGCGACGCTCCGGGCCTTCTGGACGGACACGTCGATACCAAAGATCGGTGCGTCCTCCGTACGGAAGAGCCCGAGGACGTTGCCCGCGCCATCGACAACCGCGATGTTCACCCGCGCGCGATCGCCGAGCGGACGCCGGATGGCGGCACGCGTGCGATCCGCCTGCCGCGCCGCCTGAGCAAGAATACGGCGCACGTCCGCCGCCACGAGCCCGCCATCGACCGGCGCCGGAGCTGTACCATCTACCGGTGGGAAGAAGCGGTCCTGCCTGCTCACGTCCGTCAACACCGCCCCCTGCACACCGCCGAGGTGCTCGGATCGGAGGATGGAGGGTGGGCTGTCCCGGGGCATGATCTCTCTGACCCCACTCAGAGAGTCAAATGACCGCAGCTTGCGGCGCGGCGGCCGGCCGGAGTTCCGGAACGGCAGCCTGAGCCCGCCGACAAAGATACGATCGCCCTGTACTTCGCGGGGAGGAGCAAACGCGCGCGTGGCGGCGACGGCGATGCGTTCCTCGCGCGTCACGTCCTTGTCGCTGGGGTCGAAGTCCAGCGTGTACGCTCCGTTACCCTCCACGCCGACGCCGCCCACTGCCTCTCGCTCCTTGTACAGCGGCAAGCCGCCCGGGTCGGCTGAAAGGCCCAGCGGCAGGCCGCGGTCGATGCCGGTGATGTCGCTGCAGAGGAGCTGCGAGAACTGTACGCCGAAGAGCGGCCCGCTCGCGGTATTGGAGACGCCAGGCGGGAAGTGCTGCTGGATGATGAACCCGGCGGTACGGGTGGAGAAAGCGTTTCCCCGCGTGCTGAAAAAGGCAGCCGTGCCCGCCTTCGAGATCGCCGCGAGCATCGCGCCCGAAAAGGGCCCTAGACTCTGAATGCCCCCCAGCTCCGAGTTCCTGTCGATCGCGGGCACGGTCACGTCTTCGAGACTTCCGTCCTTGCGACCGTGGCCGCGGATTTCTGGCCCATCGCACGCCTGCGGACCCGGACAGACCCCCTGCATCCGGAAGCCGCCCAGACGGTTGCCTTCGCGGTCCACCACCGCGATGGCAACGGGAAGGCGGACGTGCTCTGCCTCGACCACCGCTTGCGTGATGATGCGCTCGACGTCGGCGGTGGTGAGCCCGGTCGCGTTCGCATGCCGGGCAGCAGCAAGCGCAGCCACGAACGCCGCGCTCCGAGCAACGGCTCGGGACATGGCTGGGAGGCTCTGTAGCGGAACCTATACAGTGCCCGCAACCTTGTGCTATCCGACGCCGAGTTGGGCCTCCCCGCAATCTTGTTGGGAAGCATGGCGCGGCGGCGTGCCGCGCCCGGCTGGCGGCGGGTCGCCCTCACGGTTCTGCTCGCAGCCGTGATCGCCCCCGCCCTCGCGTCCGCGGACGAGGAGGCGACCCCGCGCCGTCGGCCGCCCCCGGCGCCGGCCGCGACCCCGCCCCCGGCGGCACCGCAGCCGCCGATCCCGGCGACGGAAGAGTCGACCGGGTTTGCGCGCTTTCTCGGTGGTCCCGAAGCGTTCGCACCTGAGCCCTGGGTGCCCCTCCCGGACCGCTGGCGGATCGGCTGGCCGCGCTACGAGCGCTATCCCGGCGCGGTCCACGAGGGCCCCTACGTGAGGGGGCGCTGGTGGGACCCGTACAACCTGAGCTTGCTCAAGGGCGATTACCCGATCCTCGGGCAGCACACCTTCTTCGTTTTCACCCTGCGCAGCGACACGCTGCTCGAAGGACGCCGGCTGCCCGTGGCGAGCGACGTGAGCTCGGCGCGGCCGGGCAGCGCCGGCGTCTTCGGGCGCGGCGAGCAGTTCCTGTTCGAGCAGAACTTCCTCGTCTCGCTCGAGCTGTTCCACGGGAGCGCGGGATTCAAACCGCGCGACTGGGAGCTCCGCGCGACGCCGGTCTTCAACGTGAACTACCTCGGGGCGGAGGAGCAGGGGGTAGTCGACATCGATCCGCGCCGGGGCACCGATCGTTTGGACGGGCACATCGCCTTCCAGGAGCTGTTCGGCGATCTCAAGCTTGCGGACGTGAGCCCCTACTACGACACCGTCAACTTGCGCAGCGGGATCCAGGACTTCACGAGCGACTTCCGCGGGTTCCTCTTCTCGGACTTCTCGCCGGGCGTGAAGCTCTCCGGGAACTACGCAGCGAACCGCACGCAGTGGAACCTCGCGTACTTCCGGCAGCTCGACAAGGACACGAACAGCGGGCTCAACACGATCTTCCGCGACCGCAAGCAAGACGTCGCCATCGCGAACCTCACCCGCCAGGACTTCATCTGGCCCGGTTACGCCGCGCAGCTGAGCCTGCATTACAGCGGGGATTTCGGGAGCCGGCACTTGGACGAGAACGGGTTCCTCGTTCGTCCCGCCCAGGTCGGAGACTCTGCGCCGCACCGAATTCGGGTGGGATACCTCGGGTGGACCGGCGACGGGCACATCGAGCGGTTCGGGATAAGCCACGCCTTCTTCGAGGCGATCGGTCGCGACAGTCACAACCCGATCGCACAACGCTCGCAGGACATCAATGCACAGATGGCTGCGATCGAGCTGTCCTACGATCGCGACTGGCTCCGCTTCAAGACGTCCTTCTTCTGGGCGTCGGGTGACCCCCATCCCGAGGACGGCACTGCCCGCGGCTTCGACTCGATCTTCGACAACCCGCTCTTCGTGGGGGGACCTTTCAGCTTCTGGCAGCGGCAGGGCATCAAGCTTCCGGGCACGAACGTGAACCTCGTGAACCGCTTCAGCCTGCTCCCGGATCTCCGGAGCAGCAAGGACGAGGGGCAGCAAAACTTCGTCAATCCGGGGATATTCATCTTCAACGTCGGCGTGTTCGGGCGTCTCACGCCGAAGCTGTCCTTCGACGCCAACGTGAACTACCTTCGCTTTCACGAGGTCGCCGTGCCGCAGCTCGTGCTGCTCCAGCGCCGGATCGGACACGACCTCGGCATCGACTACAGCATCGGTCTCAGGTATCGCCCCCTTCTCATCGACAATATCATCATGGTGCTCGGCCTCGCCGGCTTCACGCCGCTCGACGGCTTTAGAGACATCTATGGAAGCAAGACCCTGTTCCAGGCGTTCTGGGCGCTGACGCTGACGTACTAGCCATGCAGAGCCTACGACTCGCTGTGCTCGCCCCTCTCTTCACGCTTCTGGCATTGGCGAGTGGACGGGCGAACGAGTTCCTGCAGCAACAGAGCGAGGAGGAAGTCGCTCAGAAGAGCAGGGGCTGTCTCACGTGCCACACGCAGACCGACTCGCCGACGATGCACGAATCACAGACGGTGCGGCTCGGATGCGTGGACTGCCACGGTGGGTCCGCGAAGGAGGCGCGCCCCGCCGGCGCGGCGCCAGCTGATGAGGTCTACGAGGCAACGAAGCGGCGGGTCCACGTCCTGCCGGCTCACCCCGTGCGCTGGCCCACGTCGGCAAACCCGGCGCGCTCGTACACGGCGCTGAATGACGAGCGCCCGGAGTTCGTCCGGTTCCTCAACCCGGGTGACCTCCGGGTCGCGGATGCCACGTGCGGCGCGGCGGGCTGTCACCCGTCGGAGGTCGCGCGCGTGCGATCGAGCATGATGACCCACGGCGCGATGCTGTGGGGTGCCGCTCTCTACAACAACGGGGCCTTCCCGTTGAAGAATGCACGCTTCGGGGAGAGCTACACCCCCGACGGCACGCCTCAGCGCCTGCAGACCATCCCGCCGCCCACCCCCGAGGAGACACGCCGCCTCGGCATCCTCCCCTTCCTCGATCCTCTGCCGCACTTCGAGATCACGCAGCCGGGCAACGTGCTGCGCGTCTTCGAGCGGGGCGACAACCGGCTGAGCATTCGTGGGCTTGGCACCGTCAACCGCACCGATCCCGTCTTTCAGGGTCTCCAGCGAACGCGCTTGCTCGACCCGATGCTGTCGCTCCTTGGCACGAACGACAATCCCGGCGACTACCGCTCGAGCGGCTGCACGGCATGCCACGTCATCTACGCGAACGACCGCGACCCGTTCCACTCCGGGCCCTATGCCGAGCACGGTAACCGCGGCACCACGGCGACGGCCGATCCGACGATCCCGCACGGAGAGCCAGGCCATCCGATCCGACACGTCTTCACGCGGTCGATCCCGTCGAGCCAATGCATCGTGTGCCACGTGCACCCGGGCACCGCCTACGCGAACCAGTACCTCGGGTACATGTGGTGGGACAACGAGACGCACGGCGCCTTCATGTACCCTCGCGAGGAGGTCCATCCGACACCGGCGCAGGAACTTGCGAGCCTGGAGCGGAACCCCGAGGCGTCGGCGATGCGAGGGCTGTGGTCGGATCTCTATCCCGAGGCCATTAGCCATGCGGGAGAGGTCGCCGGACCCGACTTCCTCGCTCGTGCCGCCGACTCGAACCCCCGCATGCACCTCACGAAGTTCGCCGACTTCCACGGGCACGGGTGGGTGTTCCGCGCGGTCTTCAAGCACGACCGCAAGGGCCGCCTGCTCGACGCCCGCAGCGACGTCGTCCCTGACGTCACGCCGGAGAACACTCAGGTGGCCCTCGAGACGGCCGTCGAAGGCCGCCCGAACGGCGGCGCCGGCATCCCCGTGCACCTGAAGGACATCCACCTCGAGAAGGGCATGCATTGCGTCGACTGTCACTTCGAGCAGGACGTGCACGGCGACGGGAGGCTCCAGGGCGAGACGCGAAACGCCATCGAGATCGAGTGCGTCGACTGCCACGGGACCGTGCGCGGGCCGGCGACGCTCGGCACCTCCGGGCCGGCGGCACCGCCGGGGGGCACGGATCTCACCCTCGAGCGCACACCTTTCGGTACACCCGTCTTCGAGCGCCGGAGCGGCCGTATCATCCAGCACTCACTGATCGATCCGGATCGGTCGTGGGAGGTCGTACAGGTGATCGACACCATCACGCCCGGCAACCGCCACTACAGCGAGCTCTCTGCGCTCGCCAAGACGATCCGTCGCGACGGGGAGACCTGGCGCGAGGTGCCGTCGAGCGCGCCGGACGTCCGCGCCGGCGCGCCCGACGCGCCGGTCTGGGGAACCAGGGCGCCCGAGCCGACCGGCTTGCCGGGCGAGACCCTCGCGCATCGCGACGATGACATGGCCTGCTACGCCTGCCACACCTCGTGGATGACGAGCTGCTTCGGCTGCCACCTGCCGATGCGGGCGAACCAGCGGCGGCCGCTGCTGCACTACGGGGGCGACTTCACGCGCAACTGGACCCAGTACAACTACCAAGTACTGCGCGACGACGTGTTCATGCTGGGTCGCGACGGATCCGTGAAGCGCAACAGGATCGCGCCCGTGCGCTCGTCGAGCGCGGTGCTCGTCGGCTCGCAGAACCTGAATCGGGAATGGTCCTACTCGCAGCAGCAGACCGTCTCGAGCGAGGGGTACAGTGGCCAGGCCTTCAATCCCCACTTCCCGCACGCAGTGCGGGCAAAGGAGACGAAGACCTGCGTCGACTGCCACGTGTCGGAGGCGGGCGACAACAATGCGTGGATGGCCCAGCTCCTCCTGCAAGGCACGAACTTCGTCAACTTCCTCGGTCGCTACGTCTACGTTGGCGAGGAGGATCACGGGCTCGAGGCGGTCGTCGTGACGGAGGCCGAGGAGCCCCAGGCGGTGATCGGCAGCCGGCTCCACGCCCTGGCGTACCCTGATCGCTACCGCGCGCACCTCGGGCGCGGCCGCCGACTCGACGGCTCGTTGATGTACGAGCACCCGGGCCATGACATCTTCATGCTCCCGTGGAGGCGCGAGAAGGTGCGGAACCTTCAGCTCCGCGGCGAATACCTGTACAGCGCCAACGGTCCTGGCGGGCTCCGCGTCTATGACGTCGCCGACATCGACAACAAGGCGACCGCAGAGCGCATCACCACGTCGATCCTCTCACCCCTCGGCCAGCGACTCTACGTGCGCACCCTGGACGCCGCAGCCGTGGTTTCGCCCTCCACCCTTGCCGTCGACCCGTCACGCCCCCACCTGCCACAGAACGAGGAGCAGGCGGTGCATCCCCTGTACGGCTACCTCTACGTGATCGACGGGCAAGAGGGGCTGATCCTCACCGACGCCGGGACGCTCCTCGACGGCGACCCGGACAACAACTTTCTCGAGCGGACGCGCCTGGCCGACGGGACGACGGCGTTCAACCCCGAGGGGGCGCTCACCGGCGGCGTCAATGGCGCCATCGCCGGACATTACCTTTACGTCTGCACCGAGCGAGGCCTGGTCGTGGTGGACCTCGACGACCCTCTCCGGCCGCGCGTCGTGGCCCGGATCGGCGCGCCGGAACTGGTGGAGCCACGGGCGGTCGCCATCCAGTTTCGCTACGCCTTCGTCGTCGATGCCGAAGGGTTGAAGGTCATCGACGTGACCGATCCTGCACTGAGCCACCTCGTGCCCGGGGCGGCCGTCCCACTCGCCGACGCGCGGGACGTTTACGTGGCGCGGACCTACTCCTACGTGGCGGCGAAAGCCCAGGGGCTCGTGATCATCGACGTCGAGCGGCCCGAGCACCCCTTCATCGATCAGGTCTACACGGCCGGTGGTCAGCTCAATGACGCCCGTGCCGTGAAAGTCGGCATGACCGACGCAAGCCTCTTCGCCTACGTGGCCGACGGGGTAAATGGCCTGCGGGTCGTCCAGCTCATGTCGCCGGAGACGCCGGGCTACACGGGCTTCAGCCCGCGGCCGCGGCCGGATCTGCCGGACCACGGCCTGATCGCAACTTACCGGACGCGCGGGCCGGCGGTGGCGCTCTCCAAGGGGCTCGACCGTGACCGCGCGGTCGACGAGAGCGGCCGCCAGGTCGCCGTCTTCGGACGGCGAGGTGCCCGGCCGTTCAACCTCGAGGAGCAGCGGCGGCTCTACCTGCGGGACGGCGCGGTCTACACGGTGCCCGAGCTGCGAACTGATCTGGACGTGCGCAGGCACTTCGGCGCGCCCCGGAGGCGGTGAGTGGTCTTCCTCGGAAGGATGCGATCGAGCCGGGCCACGCATTCCCGGCGCCACAGCCCCCGGCTGGATGGCACGGGATGTTCAGCCCTCCCACCACGTGACTCCCTCCCGCGACGCCGAGGAGCGGGGACCACGCCGGGTCGCGAGACAGGCTACCCCCTCACGTAGGCGTTCAGCCAGGAGAGATCCGACGAGGTCTGCCGCAGCCGCATCGCCATCACGGCGCACGCGTTCCGGTAGAACACGAGGGCGAGAGCGGGCCGCTCAACCAGCAGGTCCCGGAGTCCGACATAGGGTAGCCGCGCGACCTCGCTCGCCTCGCGCGCCCGTGCCGAGGCAGAGCGCTTCGCCTCGTCGAAGAAGGCGAGCTCCCCGAACGCGTCACCGGGTCCGATGGTGGCGATCGCCGTCTCATCCCGTGCCTTCAGTATCTCGATCGTACCCCGTTCGAGGAGATACATCGCCTCCGGCTTGTCGTCTTCGCTGAAGACGAATTCTTGCGCCGCATAGCGCCGGCGGTCGACGAGTGCGTCGACCGCGGCGAGATCCTCGGGCGCGGCACCTCTCAGGAGATAGAAGGTCCCGAGCAGCTCGTGTCGGTCCATGCCGGGATGCATATCGTTCGCTTCCGGCGGCGGTCAAGATCGGCGCTGGTATGGACGGCGCTTGCGGCCGACCTCTGCGGGCGTCTATAAGTCCGCGGCACGCCACCGATGGAGCAGGGCGCCCGCCGCCGCATCGTGCAGGCTCTCGAGGAGGCGCAGCGCCATCACCAGGGCTACCTGCCACCATCCGTCCTGCGTACGCTCGCCGCTGAGCTCGGTGTCCCGAGCTACCACCTGTACGGCCTCGCGACATTCTTCCCGCACTTCCGACTCGAGCCGCCCCCGGTACTCGATGTCCGGGTGTGCGCGGACATGTCGTGCCGGCTGCGTGGGGGCACTGCGCTTCTCCGCGAGCTCGAAACCGCGGCAGCGACCCGGCCGTCGAACGAGGTCACTGTGACGACGGTCTCGTGCCTCGGGCGGTGCGACGGTGCGCCGGCGGCTGCCGTAAACGATCAGCCGTACTGGGGGCTCGCCGACGGTCTCCGCACGGCCCTCGTTTGCGCCGTGCGGGAGAGCGCGCCCCTGCCGCGGCCGCCCTCTCTTACGCCGCTCAGCGGTCTGCGCGTGGATCCCTACCAGCCGGGCGACGCGCGCTTTGCGGCGCTGCGGCGTCTCGTCGAGTCCGGCGAGGCGGCCACGGTCCTCGCCACGCTCAGGGCTGCCCAACTCCGTGGCATGGGAGGCGCAGGTTTCAGCGCGGCGATCAAGTGGGAGGCTGTGCGCAACGCACCCGGGGACGAAAAGTACGTGGTCTGCAACGCGGACGAGAGCGAACCAGGGACCATCAAGGATCGAGGTATCCTCACCTCCGTGCCGCACCTCGTCGTCGAGGGCATGGCCGTGGCCGGTGTGCTCACCGGGGCAAGCCGCGGCATCATCTACATCCGCCACGAGTACGGGCCGGAAGCGGAGATCCTGGCCCAGACTCTCGAGATGGCGCGTCGCGAAGGGGTTCTCGGCGAGCACGTGCTCGGCTCGTCCCACGCCTTCGACACCGAGATCTTCACGAGCCCGGGCGGCTACATCTGCGGGGAAGAGACTGCGCTCCTCGAGGTGATCGAGGGGCGGCGGGCGCAGCCGCGGCTGAAGCCGCCGTTCCCCGTCACGAGCGGGCTCTACGGCAAGCCCACCGTGATCAACAACGTCGAGACACTCGCGCATGTCCCCGCCATCCTCCTCAAGGGCGCCGAGTGGTATCTGGCGCAGGGAAGAGCCGGAGCACCGGGTATGAAGTTCGTCGGTGTGAGCGGACACGTCCGTCACCCGGGTGTCTACGAGATCGCACTCGGGACGACCCTGCGGGAGGTCATCGACCGGCACGCGGGCGGCATGCTGGACGGGCACGCGCTCAAGGCGGTGGCCCCCTCCGGTCCCTCGTCCGGGTTCCTCCCCGCGACGCTGGCCGACACGCCGGTGGAATGGGCGGCGCTTCAGAAGGCGGGATCGATGCTCGGGTCGAGCGCCGTCGTTGCGATTGGTGAGGGCACATGCATGGTCGACATGGCCCTCAACGTGGCGCGCTTCTTCGCCCGGGAGTCGTGCGGGAAGTGCTGGCCATGCCGGGTGGGCTCCGAGAAGATCGTGCAGATGCTCGAGGCGGTGACGGAAGGGACGGCGGCGGAGGGCGGCTTGGCCGCCATTGACGACTTGGCGTCGACGCTGCGCCTCACGTCCATCTGTGGTCTCGGGCAGGTGGTGCCGAGCCCGATCGTCTCCGTGCTGCGTCATTTCCCCGACGAGGTGGATGCGCACTTGCTCGACCGCCGCTGCCCCGCGGGTACATGTCCGATGCGTCCCGGCTCGCAAATTGAAGGGATGAGATGAGCGACCTCGTCGAGGCCACCATCGACGGGCAGACCGTCCGGATATCCCCCGGCACGACGATCTTCGATGCCGCTCGCCGGCTGGGCATCACGATTCCAACCGTCTGCCACCTGCCGCCACAGGAACCCGTCGGCGTGTGTCGCCTCTGCGTCGTGGACGTGGGGGAACGCGTCCTTGCCGCGAGCTGCGCCCGCGTGGTGACGTCGGGCATGAAGGTCGTGACCGAGAGCGAAACGATCACGACCGTCCGACGCACGCTCGTCGAGCTCCTGCTGGCCGACCATGGTGCCCCGTGTGCCCGCCAGAAGGAGAGCGGCGACTGCGAGCTCGAGCTGCGCGCGCACGAGCTGGGTGCGCTACTGGGCCGCTACCGGCCCGGCCCGCCGCGGCGGCCCATCGCCGGCTGGGCCCCGCACGATGACTCGCACCCGAACATCGCCGTCGACCATACCGGCTGCATCGTCTGCGACCGGTGCGTTCGCGCCTGCACCGACATCGCGCACAACGACGTGATTGGCCGCGCCGGGAAGGGAAACGGGACGGTCATCACCTTCGACACCGGCCGACTCATGGGCGAGTCCAGCTGCGTGTCGTGCGGGGAGTGCATGGTGTCCTGCCCCACCGGCGCGCTCATGAACAAGGGGTTCGGCGAGGCGCGCATCCCGGGTCAGCCGGTCGCCCCCGAGGCGCTGATCGCGATCCGGGGACCGGACGGCGAGCGGTCGCTCTTCGACGGCATCTCGCCCGGGTTCCTCGCGAAGACGCTCGGACCTTGCCGCAATGACGGCGCCGTCGTCGAGCGGCGCTTCCGGGCCGGCGCGATCATCTGCCGGGAGGGCGACTTCGGCTCCACGGCGTTCTACATCCGTACGGGCAGGGTGGGGGTTTCGATCACGACGCCGCTGTCACGGGTGCGAAACCCCGGCCCCCTCAGGCGGTTCGGCCTCAAGATGAAGAGCCTGCTCGTGAGCGAACCGGAGAAGGACCACCGCGCCCGCCCCGGCTCGATGATCCCGATCGATGCGCCGGTCGACCTCCCGCGCGCGCACCCGGTGGCGGAGCTCGGGCCGGGCGATCTCTTCGGCGAGATGACCTGCCTCAACTTCTACCCGCGCTCGGCCACCGTGCGGGCGCTGGAGGACACGGTGGTGCTCGAGATGCTCCGCCCGGTCCTGCAGATCCTGCTCCGCTCGAAGAGCTTCCGGGCCCAGATGGATGCGGCATACCGGGCGCGTGCGCTCGAAACCCACCTCCGTAGCGTCCCGGTTCTCGCCGATCTCAGCCCGGACTTCATCGAACATCTCCGTGGGCGGGTGGAGCTGATGCCGCTCGCACCCGGGGAGGTGGTCTGTCGGCAGGGAGAGCCGGCCGACAGCTTCTATCTGGTGCGCCTCGGGTTCGTGAAGGTGAGCCAGCACTTCAAGGGAGGCAACCTGGTGCTCGCGTACCACGGCCGTGGCGACTTCTTCGGTGAGACGGCCTTGCTCAGCGGCGAGCCGCGCAACGCCACCTGCACGGCGGTCGATCACGTCGAGCTGGTCCGGATCGGCGCGGATGACTTCCACCTGATGCTCGAGCGCTACCCGTCGATCGCTCGCCAGTTCGCCGAGGAGGCCGCCCGCCGAAGTCAGCAGAGCCGCGAGCAGCAGGCGCTCTCGTCCAACATCGATGTCGAAGAGTTCCTCGAGCAGGGGCTGATGCAGGCACAAAGCCTCCTCCTCCTCGATCTCGACCGCTGCACCCGCTGCGATCTGTGTGTGAAGGCCTGTGCTGATGCCCACGACGGCGTCACCCGTCTCGTGCGCGAAGGCCTGCGCTACGACAAGTACCTGGTGGCGACCTCCTGCCGTCAGTGCCGGGACCCGCTGTGCATGATCGGATGTCCGGTGGGGTCCATCCGGAGGCGCGAAACCCTCGAGATCCAGATCGAGGACTGGTGTATTGGCTGCGGAGCCTGTGCCGAGAACTGCCCGTACGGGAATATCAACATGCACCTCTGCAAGAACCTCAGCCCGGATCAAGAGCCGAGCTGCGTGGTCGCCTGCCCGCATGGGGCGGCGATCCGGGTCGCCAACCCGCGCGAGTTCTTCGCTCACCGTCTCGCCGCTGAGCGCCCGGCGGATCCCTGAGGTCGTCCCATGCTCATCGACGCGCGGCATCGGCGCTGGATGGCCGGCTCGGTTCTGCTCGGCGCGGTGGCCACCGCGGGCTACGTGCCTTACCGGCGAGAGGCTGTGGACGGCCTCACGGGCTCGACCGGCCCCGGCCTCGCCTTCGGGGTGGCGGCCGCGGGACTCATCCTCTTCGAGACGGCGCTCAACCTTCGCAAGCGGGTGCCCACGTGGCGCGTCGGCGCGGCGGAGATCTGGCTCCGGGGCCACATCTGGCTCGGTCTCCTCACGGTGCCGCTCGTCCTCTTCCACAGCGGCTTCCGCTTTCACGGCACGCTCGCAGCGCTGCTGACGGTCGTCTTCTTTGTCGTGGTTGCGAGCGGGCTCTTCGGGCTGGCCCTGCAGCAGTTCCTGCCTCGACTGATGACCCGATGGGCGCCCGGCGAGACCGTCTACGAGCAGATCCCGCACGTGGTGAAGCTGCTCCGGGTCGAGGCTTATGAGATCGCGGCCGGCGTCTGTGGCCCGATCCCCGAGGCGGCGGAAGAGAGCACGGAGAGCGAGCGGATCCGGACCAACCCGCGCCGCGCGCGCGAGGTTCTCGGCTGGAGGGAGGCAGCGGATCCCGCCGAGGGCTCGGGGCCGCTTCGCCGCTTCTACCTGGAGATGGTTCGCCCGTTCTTGCAAGGCAACGGGCAAACCGGCCCTCTTGCCGACCCGGGCGAGGCCGAGCGCACCGTGGAGGGCTTCTGCCGCTTGCTGCCGCCAGCGCTGCACGAGGCGGCGCGTGACCTCGCGGAGGTCGCGGCGGAGCGTCGGGACGTTGCCATCCAGCGCCGGTTGCACCACTGGCTGCACGGCTGGCTGTTCGTGCACGTGCCGCTCACGACTGCTCTGCTCGTACTACTGGTCGCCCACGCGTTGTTGGCCCTGCGGTATAGCTTCTGAGGCCCCGCGGTCAGGGCACGTAGCGGCGCAGCGTGCCGACGTCGCGGGCAAATCGCGCGGGGTCGTAGGCGGCCGGGTCGCGGAGGTCTTCGAACAGCTGCCCGATGGCTCGGCGCAGCGGGTCCCCCTCCTTCCCGGGCTGGCCGCCCTGCCCGACTTCGACGCGCGCGACCGCCAAGGCGTCGAGCGCCCAGGCCGCCTGCTGCGCCGTGCGGAAGCCGTCGTACGCGAGTGGCTCGGCCGCGTCGACGATATCCCGCAGCAGGCGCCGCATCTGCCCGTCGTCGAGGGGTGCGGCAGCCGTCCGCTCGAGAACACGGCCGGCGGCCGCGACGACTCCCCCGGCGACCGCATCCACGTCCCGCGGCGGACGGGCGTCGCTTGCAAGACGCCCGATCTGCTGCATGCCGGCGCTCAGTGCGGCCGCCTCTGGGGACCCGACCGCGCGCGCGAGGAACAGGAGAAGCGTATGCCGGGAGGGGTCGAGGGACGGCGCACCCGGCGTCCGTCCCGCGTAACCCCGCTGCTGGCGCCAGCTCGGCTTGCGGAGATCGTGGTGGCAGGAGGAGCACTCATACACCGAGAAATCCGGCCACCCGTGCTCGCTGGCGGGCTGAACGAGATGCCTTACCGCCTCGCGCAGTGCGACGGCCTGCCCGGCCGTCCAGGCACCGCCCCTGAACCAGCGGCGGTTGGCGTCGTGCTCCTTCCAGTGCGGCGGCATGTTCGCCGCAAAGGTGTCGAGCTCGAAGGCAACCGGCGGGTGACCCGCTGCCAGCATCTCGTGGTCCACCCGCTTGGTCGCGGTCCCGAGGTGGCAGGTGAGGCAGGTCTCCGCTGCCCTTCCCGGGTCCGTGGTATCGAGCATACCCAGCCCGAGAGACTGGGCCGGGTCCCAGCCCCGCTCGGTATGCTTCGTGAGCCAGGCGTTCGCGGGGCCGTGACACGCCTCGCAGCTCACCCCGTCCTCGAGATTGAACTTCGAGGCCCGGAGCCCGGCCGGCACGTTGAGCGTGTGGCAGTCGAGGCACCGCTCGGCGCGGGGGGTCTGCTTGAGCCAGGTTGCCGCTGCCGCCGACGCATCCACCATGCCGAGCAGCCGCGCGATGCGAAGCGCACGCTCGCCGACGAGGGCCTCGTACGCCTTCGCGTGCCGGTCGCTCTTGTACCAGGTCACGTACTCGTTCTGCATGCTCCTCTTGCTGTCGAGCCGCGGCGTCACGCTGCCGTGGCAATTGTTCGAAGAGCACGCAGCTGCGCCGACGTACCGGCGTGGGGGACCCTCCTCGGTCGCAACGCGCCCGGCGGCATGACCGAGGACCCCCCGGGTTAGCAGGGCGAGCGCGGCAACGATGGCGCGCACCCGGCCCGCCGGGGGGTCGCAGGCAGGATGCGCTGCCAAGGCTAGGATCCGCCCCCGCCCTTCGCCCGGGCGCGCCGAACGACGGCGACGTCTAGGCAAGTCCGCTTCGCGTGGCCCTCGCGGCGCGGCGGCGTCCAAGCCATCGACCTGACATCAGCCTAGTCCAGGGGGCGGGGGGCCTTCGACAGCTGGCCCTCCGATCCCATGTCGTCCGCTGCGAGAGCCCGCCGGGCGATCGCCGCTTGGCGCACGTCGAACTGCGGGTTCACGGTGAGCGCGCGGTTCAAATAGTCTCGGGCAGCGCCCACGCTGCCGGCGGCCCGTGAAATCATTCCGGCATGGTAAAGCAGCCGGGCATCCCGCGTGCCCAACCGCAACGCCTCGCCGATCGCTGTCTGCGCCTCACCGACCCGACCTGCCTTCAACGCCGTCCAGGCGACGGAATCCGCCCCGTAGACGTCGCGCCGTACCGCATATTCATCCGTAGCTAGCCGGTGGGCCTCCTCGAGCTTCAAGTCGTGATCCGCATAAAATAATGCGAGCTGCCGGTTGTACAGCGTTCCGCTTGCCGCGTTCAGCTGCCCGATGCGTTCACAGAGCTCGTACTGTGCCGCCGCCTCCTTGGCTCGGCCCGCGAGCTGGTACAAGTCCCCGAGTTCGGAGACAAGCACGGGCTCAGGAATCATCCGCACGACCCGCTCGTATTGGTCGATCGCGCCCGAAACGTCTCCCTGGGCGGCGCGGACCCGAGCAAGCGAGGCGAGCGCCCGGAAGTAGTCGGGAAAGCTGGTCAGCGCGCTGCGATACTCCCGCTCCGCGCTATCGTAGTCTCCGGCGGCAAACGTGCTCTCGCCGAGCTGCCAGTGACACCACGCGACGGTTTCGCGAGATGGCGGTACAAGCTCCGCTGCAAGGGCCAGCGCCTCGCGGTAGCGTCGCTGCGCCAACTCGAGCTCCCCGTGGAGCACGGCCAAGCGGGCCAGTCGCGCTTCGCTGTTGACGCTCCTCCCCGCTCGCCTCGTCATTTCCCGAAATGCGCTCGCCGCCTCATCATAAGCGCCCAACTCGACGAGCGCGTCGCCCAGCAGCTGGTAGGGATAGCCCTCATCCGGAACGAGCTCCAGCAGTCGCATCGCGTCATCGCGCGCCCGCGCAAAGTCGTGCGACTCGTGCTCTACCCGCACCAGCGCGGCCAGCGCACCAACATTCAGCTCCGCCGGAAACACCGAGAGCGACGTCCGCGCCGCGCGGGACGCGAGTTGCAGGTAAGCGAGATAGCCCGTCTCACGCATGCGTTGGAGATAGTACCCGGCGAGCCTGTTGAGGGCGACAAAATCTTTCGGATCCTTCTTCACGCGGTCCTCGAGAAAGCGAATGGCGAGCTCGGCGGTTTCAGCCTCCGAGCGCAAGGATGACGGCGCGGACGGCCGGAACCCCTGACGGCCGCTCCCCAGCCGCCAGCGGCCCCCGGCTGCCAGCGCTAGCCCCACGACTCCGAGCGCCAGGAACGCGGCACCTGGCCGATGCATTCTCCCTAGTTCCGCGTCCGGTCGTCGATCGTACCGGCCGGGAACGGCTCGTGAGGGAGCGCGAAGAACGGGAACGTGTCGCGCAGCGGCACATCGTTGCCGTCCACGTTGTCGCCGAGGGGTGCTTGGTTGTTAATGAAGAAAAGAAGTATATCGATTGTGTCATCACCGAGACGTCGCCCGTTCGGGAACGCCGCCGCGGTGTTGTTACCGCCTCCGGGGCCGGTGTTCGGCTTGGTCAGATCCAGGCGGAGGAAGTCGCCGTGGGTCACCGCCGTTTGCGCCAGGATGTCCATGTTGGCGGCGTTGGTTCGGAAAATGCCGAGCGTCCCGAGGATATCTCTGGCGAACTTGCCTGCCGCGTCGTCGCGTGGTGAGGCCAGGTTGTACTCGTTCTTACGCCCGAACGGAATCAACGCGACGTTGACGGCGGGCACGCCCATCCGGTCGACGTTGAACTTTTTCGTATTCTTCTTGATCTTCCGGACTTTTGCTGACTTCGACCTCGGCGGGCGCCAGGTGCGGCCAAGGAGGCCAACGACGTTGTTCCCCGCTGTCAGACGCAGCTGGTTCACGGGAATGCTGAGCGCGATCGCAAGGGTGTCGTAGCCAGCAAAGCTATCGCGCCCGCGTTGAAACTGCGTCGGATCAGGCTGCCCAGCCATGGCCGACTTGCGGAACTCGACAAAAGCCGGGATGTCGAAGAAGAACGGGTCATCGACGATGCCGGCAAAGAAGGCGATGCCAGTTCTGGGATCGGTCGTGACCTGTGGGGGGTTCGCGACGGGCTCGGCGGCCGGCGTCGTAGGCCCTGTGAAGGAAGCGAAGAAGGTCGAGGCGATCGTGGCCGTCTGGGGATTGCCCGTACTTCCAGTCTTTTCGGAGAAGCTGACTTCGATGAACTCATCGGGTTCGGCGTCGCCGGTCGTTTCCAATTCGAACCGATAGCGAAGCCGGTGGTCGAAGAGCGCGAAGTTCAGTGCCTCCTGAGGAACGATGAACCCCTGAACAGTCATCTCCATCACGACCTTGGTGTTGTCGTTGGGATCAAGGAAGAAGAAGCAGTCCCCAATGTCGGCGGCCCGATCGTTCGCGATCGCCGGGGCGTCTCCGTGGTCCGCCGCGGCGGCCCACTGCGCCGGTACGAGCAAGGTCGCGAAGGCCAACGCGACCGCGAGTAGTACGGAAGGGAGAGTCGTCACCTGACCCGTCAGTGGAAACCGCATGGCGCTCCAGTCCTCGCGTGAAATCCGATGGCTCGACGGAGGGCCACCCACGCTACTCACATTCGAGCGAGGCGGCGCAAGGGCGTCTGTACTGTCGCAGCCCAACCCCGCCAGCGTGAAGGAGCGTCGATCTCCCTGACTCCCCAGCGCACCGTGGAGCGGTTGGGATGGCATCCCGTCGTCGGCGGACCCTACGGCCGTGCGATCTCCGTTGTCAATGGCAGCAGTCACGGCCCCGGACTGCCCGTAGGCGAGGCACGGCCAGCGGGTTGATCGGCACAGGGGGCTGCGATGGGCTTGGCCGACCCTCCGGGGGATGGGCATCTCCGGGATGTCCGCGACGCTTCAGTCCTCGCCGCGTCCGGCATCGAGCGCCCACACGCCCGGGCCGCGTGCCGCTATGAACAAGAAGACGAAGCAGTACAGCGCGGCGAGCTCTCCCTGGTTCTGGATCGGCAGCAGCGCGCGCATGCCGTGCGCCATCCAATACGCGAAGGCCATCTCCCCGCTCGCGATGAACGCCGCCCAGCGGGTGACGAGCCCGATCATGACGAGCACGCCGCAAACCAACTCGAGGCCGCCCCCGACGTAGATCACGAACGGAGGTGCGCCCGGGGGAGGTGCCCCGGGGAAGCCGAACAGCTTCTCCATGCCGTGCCAGAGGAAGAGGAAGCCGGCCACGATGCGGAGCAAGGCGTAGGTCTGGGTCTCGTATGAGTGCATGAACGTCGGCATGGGATCTCCCTTCGCCCGGGGACATGCCGCGGACGTGGGCGTTCGTGCAAGAGGTACGGGCTCCCGGCGGGACGGGCCCCGCTTGACCGGCGCCCGGGCCGGCTCGTAGGAAGCCGCCGGGGTGCTCGACCGCTTCTTCCACCTGCGCGCCCGCCGGACGAGTCTCCGCACCGAGATCCTGGGCGGTGTCACGACCTTCGTCACACTCTCCTACGTCGTGTTCGTGCAGCCCGCCGTCCTGGCGACGACCGGCATGGAGCCGGGCGCCGTCCTCGTCGCCACCTGTCTCGCCTCCGCGTTCGCGACGCTCCTGATGGGACTCTGGGCGCGCTACCCGATCGCGGTGGCGCCGGCCATGGGCCACAACTTCTACTTCGCCTTCACGGTGGCCGGCCCGGTGGCGGCCGGCGGCCTCGGCTACGGCTGGCAGGTCGCGCTCGGCGCCAACTGCCTGGCAGGCGTCGCCTTCCTCGTCCTCTCGCTCGTGGGCCTGCGCGAGCGGCTGATCGACGCCATCCCGGACTCGCTGAAGCACGCGATCGCCGCCGGGATCGGCCTGCTGATCGCACTCGTCGGCTTCGAGTGGGCCGGGATCGTCCGCCCCGTCCCCGGGACGATCATCGGCCTCGGTCGCCTCGCCGCACCCCCGACCCTCGTCGCGATCGGCGGGACGCTCCTCACCGCGGCGCTGCTCGCGCGCCGTGCCCCCGGCGCGATCGTGATCGGCACCCTCGCGACCGGGCTCGCGGCGGGCCTTGCGGGCTTCGTCCGCTTCCACGGCATCCTCGCCCCGCCGCCGTCGCTCGCGCCCACCTTCGCGCGCCTCGACCTCGGCGCGGCACTGTGGCCCGACCTCGTGCACGTCGTCTTCGTCCTCTTCTTCCTCGGCCTCTTCGACACCGTCGGGACGCTCGTCGGCGTCGCCGAGCAGGCGGGCTTCCTCGTCGAGAGCGCCGCAGGAGTGCAGGCGGGGGCCCGCACCGGGCTCGCGAGCGTGGTGACGGCGGGGCTCTTCCTCGTCGCCCTCTTCTGCGCACCGCTCGCGCGCATGGCCGGCCAAGGCGTCCCCGTGGGCGACGCCACGCTCCATCCGATCGTCGCCCCGGCCCTCATCATGGTGGGGAGCTTCATGATGCGCAGCGTGGCGCGGATCGACCTCGCCGACCCGCCGGCCGCCGTCGCGTCGTTCCTGACGCTCGTGACGATGCCGTTCGCGTTCTCGATCACGGAGGGCATCGCCTTCGGCTTCATCGCCTACGCCGCGCTCATGCTCGCAGCCGGCCGCGGGCGGGAAGTGCACCCCCTGCTCTACCTGTTCGCGGCGCTCTTCGCGATCCGCTACGCCTATCTCACATGATCACGAGGACCTTCTTCGGCCTGCTCCTCGTCGGCTTCCCGGTCGTGCTGGCGATCAAGATCGCTGCCCAGCGCCGCGCCCTCGGCCGGAGCCCGGTGGTGCTGGGCCGTGCCGGGCGGGGCACGCTCGAACGCTGGTTCGAGCGGCTCGCGCCCTTCGGCCTCCTCTTCTGGCCGGCGGTGTGGCTCTGGATCGCGCTCGGACTGGCACCGCTCCGCTCGGTACCGCTGCGCCATGTCGGCCTCGCGCTCCTCGCCGCCGGCGCCGCGCTGAGCGCCGGCTCGGTCTTTCTCATGGGACGGGCATGGCGCATCGGCATCGACCCGGAGCAGCGGACGGAACTCGCCGACCGGGGCCCGTATCGCTGGATCCGCCACCCGATCTACAGCGGCTGGCTCGTGATGCTGGTCGGACACGTGCTCGTCGTGCCGCATCCGGTGATCGACGTCGCGGCGATCGTGACCACGGCAGGGGTCGTCTTCGAGGCGCTGCGCGAGGAGCGGCACCTCTCCCGCACCTTCGGCGAGCGCTGGGCGCGCTACGCCTCGCGGACCGGCCGCTTCGCGCCGCGGCTCCGGCCTCAGCGCCCCGCGAACAGCGCCTGACGGAAGAGCCGGAGCTCCGCTTCCCAGGCGCGGGCGGCAGCGCCGCCGCGTGCGGTCTCGATGATGATCCGCTTGGTCGCCTCGAGGACGGCCCGGCCGTGCCTGGCCATCTCGAGGGAGCGCCAGCTCGGGATGACCCAGGCGCGCGGCCGACGACGCCAGCCGGGTGTCGCACGACGCGGCCAGCGCCGAGCCGCCGCCCAGCGCCGGGCCGTTGATCGCCGCGATCGCCGGGATCGACAGCTCGCCGAGCGACCGAAGAGCTCCTTCGAGCTCTCGAAGAGGTCGCGCCGGTGGTCGGCGTCGCCCCCGAACTCGCTCCGGTCCATGCCCGCGCAGAAGGCCGTGCCGGCTCCGGTGAGGACCATCGCGCAGACGTCCCGATCCGAAGCCAGCGCGCGGAAGCACGCCACCAGCTCCCGGCGGAGCGCCACGGAGAGGGCGTTGCGTTTCTGGGGGCGGTCGAGGGTGACGGCGGTGACGGGGCCGTGGCGATCGAGGCGGACGAGCACGTGGGCAGGCTACCGCAATCGCGGGTCGGGAGGGAAGCCCCGCGCCACCGGGCGCTAGAAAGCATGGGGCTTGACACAGCGACGATTTTCGCCTATTATTCGCCTTGTGCACGGCGACATCGTCCCAGCCGAGGTGCTCGTGCCGCCCGAGACTCACGGGCGCGGCTTCCGCCACGACGACGCCGCGCTCGTGATCGACGGCTACCTCCGCCGCCTTACCGCCCAGGACGCACACTGCCGAGCCGTGCTCGGCCGCCTGGCGCGCGCCTTCCTTCGACGCCGTGGCCAGCACGTTCTCGGCTTCGCGAGGCTCGGGGATTACGCCCGGGAGAGACTCGGGCGGTCAGCGCGTGAGCTACAGAGTCTCGCCGCGGTCACCGAGCGCCTGGAGGCACTGTCCGCGATTCGCGACGCCTTCGAGGGTGGAGAGATTTCATGGACGCAGGTCCGGCTGTTGGTCGCGGTGGCCACCCCGGAGACGGAGCGCGCGTGGCTGGAGCTCGCGCGCGGGCGGACGGTCCGCGCCCTGGCCGCGGTGATCCGGGCGGCGGGGCGGAGCGATGCCCACGAAGATGAGGAGGATGGTGACGCCGAGCCGCGGGTCCGCTTCCGCCTCCGCTGTCCGCGCCGGGTTGCGCGGCTGTGGCAGGAGACGGTCGAGCTTGCCCGCCGGATGGCAGGTGCCGAGCTGACGCAGGGCCAGGCGGCGGAGGCGATCGCCGCCGAGGGCCTGTCGGCGCAGCCGCCGAGCGCGGAGACCTGGCCGGAGCCGCCCCCGCGTCCGGACGCTCCCCCGGGTCCGGAAGAGACCGTAGCTTCGTTCGCCCCGGACCTCGACTGGGACGCCGTCCGGGAGGCCATCCCTGCGGAGGTGGAGTCGCTGGCGATCGGCTGCGAAGGCCTCGATCCCTTCGCGCTCGACGCCCGCATGCGAGCCGTCGTGCACGCGCGGCAACGCATCGACTGGCAGACGGGCCGGCTGCTCCGCGTCTTCCTCGACCGCCGGCTCTACCGGCTGATGGGATTCTCGTCCGCCGGCCGTTACTTGGCCGAGCGCCTCGGCAGCTCGACGCGGAAGGCGCGGGCGCTTGTCGCCCTCGAGCGGAAGTCCTGGCAGGCACCGGCGTTCGGCGAGGCTTACCGCGCCGGAGATCTCTCCTGGGTGCGCGCGCTCACCGTGTCACCCATCGTCACCGAAGACACTGCCGCCGCCTGGGTGAGCCGGGCGCAGGAGGTGACGGTCCGCCGCCTCAGTGACGAGGTCGAGTGGGCGCTCTGCGGCCGTGACGGCCTGGCACCGGTTGCGCCCCCACCAGTCGGGGCGACGCTCGACCAGTGGCAAACGTGTGCGCGCCCCGACTGGGAGCTGACCGACTCAGAGATCACCTTCACAGCGCCCGCCTCGGTCGTGACGCTCTTCCGGACGGCGATCCTCGCTTTCACGGACCGAACGGAGTGGTACTGAACTGGGTTCGAGCGCCTCTTGCGCCATGTCCGGGCCGAGTGGACGGCACAGCCCCGCCATCGCGACCCCGTCTTCGAACGCGACGGGTGGCGGTGTGCAGTCCCCGCGTGCAGCAGCCGGCGGAACCTGCACGACCATCACATCCTCTTCCGCTCCCGCGGCGGTGACAACACGCGGAACAACCGCGTCACGATCTGCGCCGGCCACCACCTGCACGGCATTCATACGGGTCACGTCCGCGCGTGGGGCACGGCGCCCGACGGGATCACCTGGGAGCTCGGGGTGCGCGCTGGACGCGAGCCGCTGCTTCGCTTGGCGGGCGACCGATACGTGGGTACCGGCTGATGCCCGCCTTCTATCGGCCCTCGCCCACCCGCTGGAGGCAGAGCATCGCGGCCTCGGCGCCGCGCGCCAGCCGGTCGGCGTCGAAGCGCGACACGCCCCCCCGCGCCTCGAGGACGCGGGCCCGGTCGCGGAACTCGCCCAGCTTCGTGACGCGCTCCGACATCCGCGCTCCGGGGGCCGCGGCGTCGGCGAGCGTTCGCAGCAGCACCGATTGGTCGCGGCCGCCGAGTCCGCGCCCGGCAACGTGGGCCTCGAACTGCGCCACGACGCGCTCGCAGTCGGGCACGCTGGTGGCGCCGGCGGGGGCGCCCACGAGAAGGCACCCGGCGATCAGCATGCGGCGGGCGGTCACGGCCGCCATTCTGCGCCCGCCGTGGCACCCGAGGCAATTGCCGTTTTCACCTATTCCGCAGCCCCTCGCGGAAGTCCGGATGCGCGACCTCGACGAGAGCCCGAGCCCGGTCGACGTCCCCCAGCGCCGACAGGTCGACCGCGCCGTGCTCCGTGACAACCCACTGGACGTGGTGGCGCGGCGTCGTCACGAGCGTGCCCGCCGGCAGGGCCGGGACGATGGTCGAGATGCGCTCGCCCCGGACCGTCGCCGTCGACTTGAGGCACACGATGGTCCTGCCGCCCGGCGCCTCGCCGGCGCCCATGACGAACGCCTCGTGTCCCCCCACGCCGGAGTACTGCCGGCCCCCGACGTGATCCGCGGCCACCTGTCCGGAGAGGTCGATCGCGAGCGCCCCGTTGACGCTGACGAACCGCCGGAGCTTCCGCATGAGCGCGGGGTCGTTCACCGCCCCGACCGGCAGCATGCGCACGACGGGGTTCTCGTGGAGCCACGCGTAGAGCGCCTGGCTGCCGAGGGCGAAGGTGCCGACCGAGACGCCGTCGTAGAGGCCCTTCTGGTTCGTCACCTTGCCGGCCGCGTGCAGGTGCATCACGCCGTCGGAGATCATCTCGGTATGGATGCCGAGGTCGCCGCGCGGGCCGGTGGCGAGCAGGCGCGCCACCTCGTCGGGGATGGCACCGATGCCGAACTGGAGCGTCGAGCCATCGTCGACCAGCGCGGCGACGTGGCGGGCGATCGCCAGATCCTCCGGCGACGGCTGCTCCGCGGGCAGCGCGACGAGCTCCTCGGCGTGCTCCACCCACCCGTCGACCTCCGAGAGGTGCACGCGGTTGCGCCCGAACTCGGGCAGGCCGTCGACGCGCGGCATGCGCGCATTCACCTCGGCCAGCGCCAGGCGCTCCGGGTCGCGGGCCGCCTCGAGGAACGGCCGGTACGACGCGGCCGCCGAGAGTCCGAAGCTCAGCCAGCCGTCGCGGTCGGGCGGCGAGGTGACGGCCAGCACGACGCGCGGCTTCGCGCGCAGCCCGAGCCGCTCGAGCCCGTGGAAGTCCAGCGGCAGGTACTGCACGCGCGCCCCGCCTTGTCGCGCCGCGCGCTCGACCGGCCCGAAGAACCCGCTCACGAGCCGAACGGCCGGGTTCCCGAGAAAGGCATACGGCCGGACGAGAAGCCCGCTGACGATCGTCAGGTCCTCGAGGTCCGGCCTGGCGCCGATCGCCTCCAGGAGCCCGACGGGCTGTCCGTCGGCGAACCCGCACGCCAGGGTGTCGTGAGGACGGACGAGCGCGGCCGCCTCGGCGAGCTCGAGACGGCGCCCCTTGCCGGTCACTCGCTTTTCCGCGAGAGCGGCTCAGGACGCGGCCGCGCCCGGCGGCGACTTCCCCCCGGACTGGCCACCCGTGAGCTTCGCCTCGAGCTCGGCGAGCCGCGCCTCGAGCCGGCGCTCCAGGCCTTCCACGTCGGAGCGCGTGGCGACGCTCAGGCGGTCGACCGCCCGGGCGGCGCGTCGCTCCACCTCGGCCAGGACCCGCTCGGCGCGCGCCTCGAAGTCCTGCCGGGTGCGCCGGATGCGCCGTTCGACGTCGGCCCGCAGACGCTGCGCGCGCTTCATGAACAGGACGAGCGCTCGCTGCTGGCGGCTCGCGAGGACCTTGCCGGCATCCTTGCGCACGCGGGCGAGCAACCTCGTCCCGTCCTTCTCCAGCCGCGCGAGCACCTGTCGCAGAGGCCGGAGCGGTCCCGGTGGCGCTGTCCGTCGGGTGCGACGTGCCGCCATGCGATGCCCTCCTCGTGGGTCTATAGCGCGTCGGGGGCGCGCGTGCCCAGGCCCTCTCGGCGCGGCCTACCTGTTGCCCGAGAGGACGTCGTTCGCCCAGCTGAGGGCCGCCATCATCGACGGGAAGCCGACCGTCGTGAGCCCCAGGCGGATCGCGTGGCGGATCTCGTCCGCCGTCGCCCCGGCCTCGCGCGCCCGGCGGACGTGGGAATGCACCGCCCCTTCGAGGCCGGCACCGAGCGCGATGCCGAGCTTCACCAGCTCCGCCTGCTTGCGGTCGAGCGGTCCCTCGGTGAGGCATGCGTCGCCCAGCTGCTCGTAGGCCTGGATGATGCGGGGATGCTCGGCTGCGAACGTCCGGTAGGCCGACGGAAGCTTCTTCTCCATGTCGAGTCCTCCCTCTCGGGGCACGTTTACAATGCCGACCACTGATGCAAAAGGCGGACGATGGCTCGCCGGCTGCGCATCGCCGTCGGGGCGCTCGCGGGCGCCCTGCTCGCGGTGCAGGCGTTCCGCATCGACCGCACGAACCCGCCCGTCGAGCAGGACGTGGCGGCGCCCGCGGGCGTCGAGGCGCTCCTGCGGCGTGCCTGCTACAACTGCCATTCGCACGAGACCGTGTGGCCCTGGTACAGCCACGTGGCACCCGTCTCGTGGCTGCTCGCCCACGACGTCTCGGAGGGGCGCCGCGAGCTCAACTTCTCCACCTGGGCGGCGTACCCGGGCGCAAAGAAGGTCCGGAAGCTCAGGAAGTCCGCCGACGAGGTGGCCAAGCGAAAGATGCCGCCCTGGTACTACGCGCTCGTCCATCCCGAGGCACGGCTCGCCGACGGCGAGCGCGAGATGCTGCGCGCCTGGACGGCCGAGGAGATCGCCAGGCTCGCACCCTGACTCACGTAGCTCATGCCGCCGCCGCACCCATGAGCGCCGAACGCGCGATGTCCTCGTACCGGACCTTGCCCGCGTCGAAGCCCTTGAGATTCTCGGCGAGCTTCCCGAACGTGACCTCGAAGGACGGCAGGGTCTTGCGGGCGCGCGCCAGCGGCGTCGTGCGGGCCAGGACGAAGTTCTTCACGTAAGGGTGCTTGATGCCCCGGCGCTTGAGCTTGGCGACGACGTCGGACAGCACCTCATCGACCTCGCGGACCATGCCGGCACGCTCCTGGCGCTCCTCGAACGCTTTCGGGAGCGTGCCCTTGATGAAGTGGTCGACCCGCCGCAGGATCGGCGCGAACGCGCCGCCGGCGAAGCGCGCGTTCGTCTCGTAGAGGAGCCCGAGCGTGATGAACGGCGGCGACTCGAACTGGAAGGCGTAGTCCTCCTCGGACGCCTTCGGCTGTTCCCGAAGGAGGCCGCGGTACATCCGGATCACCTCGAGCGACTTCTCCTTCAGGTTGTGGGTCTTCTCGGTGTTGAGCGCCAGGATCTGGAACGCGACGTCACGCTCCGGGACGAGGATGGCCGGGACGTAGCTCGCCTTGAGCTTGCCGAGAACCGCGCGCCGGTGGTTGCCGTTCGGCGTCCAGTAGAGCCCGGGCGACGGGGACATCGCGACGATTGGGTCGACGAAGCGGCCGGTCTTCTTGACCGCCTCGGCGAGACGCTTGACGTGAGCCGGCGAGAGATCGCGCTGGTACGGCGTCGCGTCCACCTTGTCCAGCGGGAGCAGGCAGAAGAGCTGCCAGCGCTCGCCCACCGGATCCTGGTAGATCGCGAGAACCTGGCCGCCGTCGCGCTGCACCTGCTCGGCGAGGGCGGTCGCCTGCTTCGATGGCTCCTCGTGTGGATACACGACCCACGTCCCCATGTGCCGGTCCTAACCTAGCACTGACCTGCTTGCGGGGGCACCGAGCCGTAGGCGCTATTCCGAAGCCAGGCAGGATTCCCGATTGCCGCCGCGCCCGAGTGAGGGCAATAAAGGATCGATGGGTCTTACCAGCCTCCTGGTCCGCCTGAGCAATCCCCGCGACCAGCGGCGCGCGGTCGAGAAAGACCTGCTCGTCGACTCAGGAGCCATCTATGCCGTCGTCCCTGCCCCGGTGCTGCGGCGGATCGGCGTGCGACCGAGCGGCAAGGAGACGTTCACGCTCGCCGACGGCACGCACCTCACGCGCCGGGTCGGGACCGCCTTCTTCGAGATCGACGGCCGCCAGGGCGCATCGAAGGTCATCTTCGGACGTCCGGGGGACGCCGCTCTCATCGGCGCCGTCACGCTGGAAGAGCTGGGCCTGATGCTCGATCCGCTCAAGCGCGAGCTTCGACCCATGCGGCTGCTGCTCGCCTGAGAAACCGTCCCTCACGGCCAGAAGAGCCGGTGCGCCTCGCGACGCAGCGCCTCGCGGAAGCGCGGGTGTGCCAGGTCGATCAGGGCGAGCGCCCGCTGTCGCTGCGTGCGGCCCTGCAGGTTCGCGACCCCGTACTCGGTCACCACGAAATCGACGAACGTGCGCGGCACCGTGACCACCGTGCCGAGCGCGAGCTGCGCGACGATGCGCGAGACCGTCCCCGCCCGAGCCGTCGAGGGAAGCACGTGGATCGCCCGTCCGCCGCGGGCGAAGAGCGCGCCCATCGTCCAGACGAGCTGGCCGCCCGGCCCGGTGTACATGGTCGCGCCGATCGACTCGGAGGCGACCTGTCCCGTGAGATCGATCGCCACCGCCTGGTTGATCGCCACGAGGTTGGCGATGCCGGCGATGCGCGTGAGGTCGTTCACCCACTCGATGTCGAAGAGCGCCACACGGGGATTCTCGTGGCAGAAGGCCATGTCCGCACCGGGCACGACGAAGGACCCCGTCGCGACCCCCGGGTGGTAGGTCTTGTAGCGTCCCGTCGCCGCGCGGCACTTGACCAGCTCGATCACCGACGGGACGAGGATCTCGGAGTCGACGCCGAGGTCGAGCTTGTGGGCGAGGTAGCTTCCCATCAGCGCCGACAGCGTGCCCGTGCCGATCTGGATCGTGTCGCGATCGTTGACCAGCGAGGCGACCGCGGCGCCCACGGCGTCGGTGACCTCGCGGCGCTCCGGCCCCGGCTCCGGGTAGGCCGCCGGAAGGTTGAGCGGCTCCTCGCGCGACTCGACCACCAGGTCGAAGTCGGCGAGCGGCACGCTGGCGTCGCCGCGCGCCCGGAAGACGCCGTGTCCCACCTCGGCGATGCTGAGCTTCGCCGCGGCGAGGAGCGCCTTCGCGTGCCAGGGGCCGTAGCCGAAGCCCACCCCGCCCTCCGCGTCCGGCTGCGAGACCTCCGCCATGAAGACGTCCGCCGCCCAGCCGCCGTGCCGTCCCGCTGCCTCGGCACGCGACCCGATCGCGTAGTCCGTGACGGCGAAGTCGCCGCGGCGCGCGTCGAGACAGGGCCGCACGAGCGGCGTGATGTAGTCGGTCACGTACGCGATGTGCTCGTCCCAGCCCGGCGTGTCGGTCGCCCAGGCGAGCGGGTACGCGGTGGCGCCCTGCAGCACACGCACGTCCCGGAGCTCGTCGCGTCGCCCGGCGAGCGCGGCCGCCAGTGTGCGGGGGACGCGGCCGAGCGGGAAGCGAACCAGGTCGCCCGAGCGCACGCGGGCAACCGCTTCCTCGGCACCCACCAGCTTGCCGGCGAGCGCGGCGCGCCAGTCGTCCATGATCAGGCGAGGCGCGACCGGCGGAACCGGTCCACCATGTCGAGCAGCAGATCCGCCGCCTCGACGTGCAGCCAGTGGCCGCGCCCGGGGATCACCTCGAGCTCCGCACCCGGGATGTGGCGCTGGATGATCACCGATGCCCCGACACCCATCGGGTCGCTCTCCCCTACCACGACGAGCACCGGACAGCCGATGGCCGGGAGTCTGGGAGTCAGGGGATCGTGCGTCAGGCTCTTCAGACACCGCGTGACGTGCGCGATGCCCTGGGGGTCGCCCTCGACCCGCCGGTCCGCGCCGGCGCCGTAGATGGCGCGCGCGAGGCCCGCGAGCCCGTCGATCTCCGCCGCGCACGCGATCCGCTCGTACCAGGCAGCGACCCGCGGGCTCGCCTCGCTCGCCGTCCCGAGCAGCACGAGTCCCGCCACGCGTTCGGGGCAGGCCAGCGCCGTCGTCAGCGCCACGACGCCGCCCATCGAATGTCCGACCAGCACCGCGCGGTCGATGGCGAGACGGTCGAGCAGCGCGCGGATGTCGGTGGCGAGATCTTCCCGGCGATACGGTCCCGGGGGGGCGTCCGATCCGCCGTGCGCGCGCTGATCGACGAGCACCACCTGGCCCCGCGCGGCGAGCGCGGGCGCCAGCCGGCTCCAGACGGACAGCGTGTCCGCGAGCCCGTGCAGGCAGACGAAGTACGGCGGCCCGGCGCCCCGCGTCTCGATGCGGAGCGCGTGGCCGCCGACGTCGACGTGCCGGGTGGCCGAGCTCACCATTCTCACCGCTGTGCTTGCGGCCGGCGGTGCAATCTACTGGTTCCTCAAAGCCTGAGGTTGTCAACTCCGGGGGAATTCCCCATAGAACGAGGGGGAATTCCCCCTCTGTGAGCAGCGGGATCGCCCGGTCCGCACCGGGCAACGGCTGCTCCAGCGCTAGGGGGTTTGACCCGGCTCGACGCCGGCAGGGTCGGCGCCCGCGAGCAACCCGACAAAGGTCGACGTCCACCAGCGCACGTCCCGCGCGGCCACCTTCGCCCCGAGCGCCCGCATCCGTTCGCAGCGCTCCTCGGCCGACATGGCGAGCGCGACGTCGATCTGCCTCTGGATGGCCTCGGCGTCGTAGGGATTGACCGTCAGCGCCTCGCTCAGCTCGCGGGCGGCCCCCGCAAACTCCGACAGGATGAGCACGCCGTCGCCGCGGGAGTGGCAGGCCACGTACTCCTTCGCCACGAGGTTCATCCCGTCGCGCAGGGGCGTGATCAGGGCCACATCGGCGGCCACGTAGTACGCGGCCAGCTGGTCGGGGTCGAACGCCGTGTAGACGTAGGCCAGCGGTGAACGTCCCTCGAACGAGAAACGACCGACGATGCGTCCGACGATCTCCTCGATGGTGCGTTTCATCTCGCGGAACTCGGGCACGTGAAACTCGGAAGGCACGGCGATCTGCACGAGCGACACGCGCCGCCGCCACTCCGGGTGGCGCTCGAGGAAGCGCTCGAAGCCGAGGAGGCGATCGGGGATGCCCTTGGTGTAGTCGAGCCGGTCCACGCCGAGGAGGATGACGTCGGCGCCGAGGTTCACTCGAAGGCCGCTCGCGTGCGCCCGCACCGCGGGGTCGTCCGCCTGCTGGCGTAGGCGCCCCGCCTCGATACCCACCGGGAGCACCACGACCCGCACGTCACGCCCCGGCAGTCGCACCCGGAGGGGATCCTCGTCCACCGGCAGGTCCAGGAAGTGACGGACGCAGTCGAGGAAGCTCTGCGCATCGCCTTCGGTCTGGACGCCGATCAGGTCGGCGCCCAGCATGCCCGCCAGCAGCTCCGCGCGCCACGGGCAAACGCCGAACACCGATGGCGGCGGGAAGGGCAGGTGCCAGAAGAGACCCACGCGCACCGGTGCGCCGGCGTCGCGCAGGAGACCGGGCACGAGGCAGAGATGGAAGTCGTTGACCCAGATGAGGTCCCCCGGATCCGCCTCCGTCCGCACGGCGGCCGCGAAGCGCTCGTTCGCCTGCTGGTACGCCGTCCAGAACGCGGGCTGGAAGCGGCAGCGGTTCGGGAGCATGTGACACAGGGGCCAGAGCACCTGGTTGGCGAAGCCGGCATAGAAGGTGGTCGCGTCGCGTTCCTTCAGACGAACGGAGCGCACGGGATACTCGAGCCCCGTGTCCGCCGGCGCGAGCACCTCTTCGGCCGATCGCGCGGCCCAGGCCACCCACATCCCCCCGTGCTTCTGCATCGCCGCATTCAGCGCGCCCGGTAGGCCACCCACGGCGCGTCTCGGCCGCACGCCGGCATTGCGGCTCACCTCGACGGGCGCGCGATGCGAGAGGACGAACAGACGGCCCGGCGAGCGCATGTCGGAGGGGATTCTACATGCATCCCGCGCGCGCGAGCAGTACCACGGCGATGCCGATCCAGTGCAGCAGGATCGGCGAGACGATGCTCTCGGAACGCTCGCGCGCCATGCCCGCGGCGACGCCGAACACGAGCGCGCCGAGGGCCGGCGCCGGGCCGCCGAGCATGGTCTGGGTCAGGGCGATGGGGAGCCGCGGCAGGACGACGCCCCAGAGGGCGTAGAGCACGGCAGAAAGGACGGCAGGTCGCGACAGGAACCAGGAGCCGCCGCACTTCTGAATCGGGAAGCTCGTGAGCAGGCTTCCCTGGACGAGACCCCTGAATATCAGCTCGGCGGCGACCGGGAGCGTGAGGAGAGCGAGGAACTCGGGCCACCCGAACGTGGACAGCGGGACGGCCGGCGTCCACACGCCGCCGGCGAGGGCGCCGAACATGGCGAAGGGAAGGACGAGGCACCAGTCGAGGCCCGCGAAGCGCCGGAGCCCGTAGATCCCCGGCGCCCGACGCCCCCTCAGGAAGAAGAACGCGCCGCCGAAGCCGAGCAGCAGCATTGGGAACTGGCTTGCGAGACTGGGAGCGATCCCGCTCTCGAGCCCGATGCGATCGTCCAGCAGGCGCAGGATGCACGCGAGGGCGAGCGCGGCGATCATGACGCTCGTGCTTCTCAGCGCCGCGCTCGCGATCCGGCCGAGCCGCCGGAGGAAGGTCGGCGCGGAGAAGGCCTGCTCGCACGCGCGCGCGATCTGCTCGGGGGCGACCCGCGTCCCGCTGCCCCGAGGCGATCCGCCGATATCGGCGGAGCCGGCCCAGCGGTTGCCGGAGCGATGACCCCCCGCCGCGGGGTCGATCAGGTTCAGGTGCGCGTAGACCTTCTCGAGGCTCGCCGGCAGGTACGGGTCGACCTGGCGCAGGCTGTAGGTGGCGGCGTCCCGCTGCAGGGCGATCACCCCGAGCCGCCGGCCGTGCAGCCGCCTGAGCTGTCGCTCCACCTCATAGATGCCCGCGGTCGAGCGGCAGACGATCGCCACCGAGCCGCCGGCGATCTCCGCCCGCACGAGCTCGTCGATCTCGGCGACGTCGTCGAAGTGCTTCGCCGGATACACCAGGCGGTCGATCGCGCGCAGCCGGTCGGCCGTGTGCCGCAGCAGATCGGAAGACTGCCACCGTCCCCGTCTCTTGAGGGCGAGCTCGCGGGCGCGCAGGTCGTCGATCCACGCCTGCGTCTCCGCGAGGAGCTTGGGCGGGAGCCCGCAGAGATCGCTCAGCTCGAGCCCCTGGGCATCGATCGCGCCCTGCAGGCGGAGGAGCGGCATGATGCGCGCCCGCGTCTGTCCATCGATCTCGTTCAGGCGGATGTGGTTCAGCAGCACCCAGATGGCGAGCACCGTGTCCAGGTCGGCGTCGTTGGCGTACACGGTCCAGTCCCGCCTGCGCAGGTCGAGACCCTTGCGGACCAACACCACCGCCTGCTCGCACGTGGCGAGCGTGAACGAGCGGACGCAGCCTTCGTGGTGGTCGAGGTTGTAGAGCTGACGCTTGGGGTCGATGAACGGCTCTCCCTGCGCCGCGCCATCGAGGAAGATCGAGCCCGGCGGGAAGCTCCGCGCCGCGCTCGCGGTCACGCAGAAACCCTGCTTGATCCGCACCGTGACGGTGGGCGCCTCGATGCAGGTCAGCACTTCCCCATCCCGCTGCCGCTTGATCCGGTAGCGGTCCGGGGCGGCGTCGCGCACGGGGGGCCGCGAGGCCGGAGCCTGGGCCGGATCGTGCGCTCGGTCGAGGGCTTGGTTCCCAATCATGACAGCAGAGGGGGCGGGCGCGCTCGTCGTCCGCAAGCCGTGAGATGGAGCAAGTGCCGGGCCAACGGCGAGGTCTGTCGGCCGCGCGTCGCCGCCGGGGTCGCCGGGTGTCGGATTCATGCCGCTGACGTACGCTCTCGAACGCGCGGCCCCGCCCTGCGCGGGAGATTGCACCGGGAGCGGCGGGCGCAGTATGGCGAGGCCCGGGAGGCGTCATGTCGGTCAATCTCGTGGTGGTCCCGATCGAGAAGCCCGAGGCCGTCAACCTGATTCTGGGCCAGGCGCACTTCATCAAGACGGTGGAGGACCTGCACGAGGCGCTGGTCACGGCCGTGCCCGGGGCCGCCTTCGGGCTGGCTTTCTGCGAATCCTCGGGTCCGTGCCTGGTGCGCTGGAGCGGTACGGACGAGGAGCTGATCGAGCTGGCGCGACGGAACGCGCTCGCCATCGGCGCGGGACACAGCTTCCTCGTGCTCCTGAGAAACTGCTACCCGATCAACGTGCTGCCCGCGATCCGTGCGCTCGCGGAGGTCTGCGGCGTCTACTGCGCGACCGCCAACCCGGTGGAGGTGATCGTCGCGGAGACGGCAGCCGGGCGCGGCATCCTCGGCGTCGTCGACGGCGCCCGCCCGAAGGGCATCGAAGGCGAGCGCGAGATCAGCGACCGAAAAGCGCTTCTGCGCAAGCTCGGCTACAAGCTCTGAGCGTCACTCGATCTCGTACGTCACCTGCAGCGTGGCGGAGACCGTGGCCTCGCCCGGCTCGATGGGCGTGGGCACCGCGCGCGCCTCGGCGGCCATCGCCGCCTCGAAGCGTCGCGGTGCGACGATCGGTGCGCCCGACGTGGTGGCCGAGACGACGCCCTTCAGCCGGACGCCGAGGCCCTTCGCGGCGCTCTCGGCCTGGGCCCGGGCGTCCGCGCCGGCCTTCTCGAGCGCGCTGCGCAGCAGCTCGGCGCGCTTCGAGAGCGAGAACTGGAGGCTGCCCACGCGGTTGGCGCCGGCGCCGATCGCGGCGTCGATGAGGGCGCCGACCTTGTCGATCCGCCGGCTCTCGATCTGGACCTCGTTGCGCGCCACGTAGCCGGTGATGCGCGGCTCGTGCGCTTCGCCGGGACGCACCGACTCGTAGCGCGGCTCGACCGTGTAGCGGGTGGTGCCGACGGTGTCCTCCGGCGCGAGGAGCGCCTTCAGCGCCGCCGCGACGGCGGCGCTGCGCTTCGCGTTCTCGGCCGCCGCCTCCGTGGCGCGCGGCCCCGTGGTCTCGACGGCGAAGGATGCGACGACCAGGTCGGGCGCCGCCTTCACCTCGCCCTGTCCGGTCACCGCGATGGTGTGCCGCGGCTCGGCGGTCTTCTCCTGCGACCACGCCGCGTGACCGCCGGCGATCAGCAGCAAGGCTCCGAGCACCCAGCGACGACGCATGTCCGCTATACCCAGCGGCGCACCGCCGCGCGGTACCGGAGATACTCGTCGCCGAACTTCTGTTCCATGTATCGCTCCTCCCTGGCGATCACGCCGTAGGACATGAGGACGAGCGTCGGAATGAGCATCCCCACGACCCACGCGCTGTTTGCCCACATCCCGATCCCTAGCTGCAACAGGGTGAACGACAGATAAATGGGGTTGCGCGAGAACCGATACGGTCCGGTCGCGATGACCGCCGTCACCGGCTTCCTGGTACGAATCGGCGTCCGCGCCTTCCGAAACTCGCGAACCGAGAGCACGAACAGCACGACGGCGAGAAGAGTCAGCAATGAGCCCAGTGGTTCCACGGCGTACGGGAACAGCTGTACGGGCCACACGAGGTTGATTCCCACGCCGACCAGTATCGAAACCAGATACACGATTGGCGGCCGCGCGACGACGACCACGCCCCCGTCGTGCGCGTCTGGTCCATTGCTCACGGCTGAGCCGCCCCCCGCAACGGAACTCGCGTTGCCCCGGACGGACCGGGTACTTCTGCGACGGCGGCTCGGTAGAACTCATAGCCTCTCATCGCCTGGCCGAGGTAGCGCGTGCGGTAGTCGGCGGCCCCCATGTCCGCCGCCAGCGCGAGACCCCGTGCCGCGAGGAAGGCCTGGAGGCGCGCAGGATCGATGCCGAAGGTCCATGGTTCGCCGGCGCGATGCAACGTCGCGACGAGCTCCCGCGTTCCTTCGAAGACCGCCGAGCCGTCGAGGAGTCCACGATGGACGTACGTGAAGAGGAGCCGGCTTCCGGGTGCGGTCGTGGCAAAGTACCGGAGGGTCGCATCGACCGCCTCCTCGGTGAGGTAGTTGGTCACGCCTTCCCAGACGCAGAAGGTGCGGGTCGCGGTCTCGAAGCCGGCTGCGTCCATCGCTCGGTCGAGCGTTTGCCGCGCGAAGTCGAACGGCACGAATACCACGTGCGCCGGCAGGGCGCCGAGCAGGCGACGGAGTCGCGCCGTCTTCACCGCCTGCGTGGCGGGGTGGTCGACCTCGAAGACGCGGCAGCGCTCGAGGCCCGCGATCCGGTAGGCGCGGCAGTCGAACCCGGCCCCGAGGATCACCACCTGCTCGATCTCCTCCCGCAGCGCCTCCCGCACGACATCGTCGATGAGGCGGGTCCGGGCGATGCCCGAGGAGCGCGCCCCGGGCCACCGGCGATCGATGTACCAGGGCACGACCCTCCCCACCAGCGGGAGGCGCGACAGGCCTACGGCCGCACGCAGCGACGGCCGCAGGAAGCCACGTGCGAAGCGATCGTCGAACAGCCGTGCGGAAGCCGGACGACGCACGGACTCGAGCGCCCGGAAGAGCGCCATGAACTCCGCCGTCCGGCTCGAGTGCCGGGGTCTCATGCGGCCGCGATCCCGCGCCCCTGCCGCCACTGCCAGAGGAGGCGGCAGCCGCGATGACGAAGGCTCATACCACGCCGGCCGTCACCTACCCAGGGGTTGCAGCGGACCGCAGCAGCCGATTGGAATGGACGTCGGAGGAGACTCATGCTGAACGAGTTCAAGGAATTCGCCCTCAAGGGCAACGCCGTGGACCTCGCGATCGGCGTCATCATCGGCGCGGCGTTCGGGACGGTCGTCAACTCGATGGTCAACGACATCCTCATGCCGCCCATCGGGAAGGTCCTCGGCGGGGTCGACTTCTCGAACTTCTTCCTCGTCCTCGGCGCCGCCAAGTATCCGAGCCTCAAGGCCGCCAAGGACGCCGGCGCGGCGACGATCAACTACGGCGTGTTCGTGAACAACGTCATCAACCTGCTGATCGTCGCCGGCGTCCTGTTCCTGGTGGTGAAGGGCATGAACGCGCTCCGGCGCGAGCAGCACGCCCCCGCTCCCGCGCCGCGGAGCACCAGGGACTGTCCGATGTGCGCGACGAGCATCCCCATCGCGGCGAAGCGATGCCCGAACTGTACGAGCGATCTGTGAGGCGCGGCCGCCCGCCCTCGTCTACGACCGGCAGGCCGCGATCACCCGACGCCACATGGCGTCGTCCGCCCCCGGGCGCAACGGGCTGTAGAACGACAGCCGGTCGATGACGCCGCCGTACTTCTTCTTCAGCAGGCCGGGGACCTCGTCGAACGTCCCCTGGACGGCGTAGACCTCGAGCATCTCGTCGGTGATGAGCGACGCCATCCCCGACCAGTCGCCCTGCGCCGCCTTCTCGTTCAGGCGGTAGCACGTCTCGCCCCAGCCGTGGGCCTCGAGGACGCCGATGTAGGTGCGGGTCGAGGCGTAGAAGGCGATCTGCTGCCGGACGCCGCCCTTGACGCGCTCGATCTCGTCCCGGTCCTTGCCCGTGATGACGAAGGCGGAGGTGGCGAGCGTCACGTCGCCTCGCTTCCGGGCCCCCTTCGCGAGCCCCTGTTCGACGTTCGGCAGCACGGTCTCGCGGATGTACTTCATCGAATGGAACGGGTGGACCTGGAAGCCGTCGCACAGCTCACCCGCGAGGCGGCAGACATAGGGGTTCACGCCGGCGATGTAGAGCGGGATGTGCGGCCACTCGAGCGGCGCCGGGCTGAAGAAGGGCGTCATCAGGCTGAACTGGTAGTACTTCCCCTGGAAGCCGGGCTTCGTGCCGTGCTGCCACACGTCCCAGATGTGGCGGATGAGCTGCACCATCTCGCGGAGCCGCGGCCCCGGCGCCGTCCAGGGGGTCGAGTACCGCCGCTCGTTGTGGCCCTTCACCTGCGTCCCGAGGCCGAGAACGAACCGGCCCCGTGAGGCCGCCTGCAGGTCCCAGGCGATCTGCGCATGGACGAGGGGGCTCCGTGGAAACGCCACCGCGATGTTCGTGCCGAGCGTGATGCGCTCGGTGGCGGTGGCCGCCAAGGCGACGGGCAGATAGGGATCGTGGCCCGCCTCGGCGGTCCACAGGCCGTCGTAGCCGAGCTCCTCGGCGTAGCGGGCGAGCCGCGCCACGTCGCGCAGGTCGGCGATGAAGATACCACTGTCGATCTTCATGCCGGGTGCCTACTCGACGAGGGCGCGCGCGGTCAAGGCAGGTCGACGGCTTGACTCGGCGCCGCCAGCTGGCGCAGCTTCGACCCGGACACGCCGATGCCGCCCGCCGTCGCCTGCTTCACCTTCGACAACATGGCCGAGGCCGCCGAGGTCGGGGCGGGCACGCGCCGCGGGCCCCGACCGGACGTGGCCGATCCGTCGCTCACCCGCGGCTATCCGAACCTCTACCGGTTGCTCGCGGCCCACGACGTCCGGGCCACCTTCTTCGTCGAGGGCTGGAACGGCATCCATCATGCCGACGCCGTCGCCGAGGTCGTGCGCCGCGGGCACGAGCTCGGCATGCACGGCTGGGCACACGAGCCGTGGCACGAGCTCGACCCGGCCGCGGAGGAGGCGCTCGCCGGGCGCGCGACGGCGGCCCTGGCCCGCGCCGCCGGCGTACGGCCCGTCGGGTTCCGCGCCCCCGGCGGCAGCCGGACGCCGCACACCGAGGCCGTGCTCCGGCGGCTCGGCTACCGCTACGACGCCAGCCTCGGCGACGGGATGCGGCCGCAGGTGCTCGCTTCCGGGCTGGCCCAGGTGCCCTTCACGTGGACCGGCGTCGACGGCTTCCATTACCTGCGTCCCGAGCCGGCCCGCCCCGCGGAGGTGCGGGACGCCTGGCTCGGGGTGCTCGCGCGCGTCGCCGAGCGCGGCGGTCTCTTCGTGCTCGTGTGCCACGCGTTCGTGACCGGCGTCGACGACGAGCGACTCGCCGCGCTCGACGCCGTCATCGCCGCCGCGCGCGTCGATCCGCGAATCCAGATCCGGAGCGCGGGCGAGATCGCCCAACAGCTGCTCGACGACCGACGGGAGGAGCCATGTCCGAGCCCCGCATCGCCATCCGCCTGAACCACGTCGCCTACCCGACCTTCGACACGCCCGCGACCGTTCGGTTCTACACCGAGGTCATGGGCTTCCGGCTCGTCGCCGCGCTCGAGGCCGAGAGCGAGCCCGAGGACGGCTCCCGGCGCCGCTTCCTCCATACGTTCTTTGCCATGGAGAGCGGGGAGATCATCGCGTTCTTCGAGGTCGACGGCCTGGAGCCGCCGGCGCCGGACCGCCTGCCGCGCTGGATCCGTCACCTGGCGCTCAGCGTCGACTCGAAGGAAACGCTGGCGGCGTGGCAGCAGCGCCTGCAGCGCCACGGCGTGCGCGTGACCGGGCCCGTCAACCACGACGACACCTGGCTCTCGATCTACTTCGGGGACCCGAACGGCGTGACCCTCGAGCTGACCTACCAGTCGCGCCCCCTCGACGACGACGACGCCCGGCGCGCCGCCGCGGTCGTCGCCGGGTGGTCGGCGGCGCACCGGGTCACGCCAACTTGAACGGCAGGTAGATCAGCGCCGCGATCGCCGCGCTGCATGGGATGGTGAGCACCCACGCCCAGACGACGTTCCGCGCCACGCCCCAGCGCACCGCCGACAGCCGCCGCATGCTGCCCACGCCGACGATCGCACCGGTGATCGTGTGCGTGGTGCTGACCGGGATGCCGAAGGTCGCGGACCCGAACAGCGCGATCGCCCCTGCGGTCTCGGCGCAGAAGCCGCCGACCGGCTGGAGGGCCGTGAGCCGCATCCCCATCGTGTGCACGATCCGCCAGCCGCCGAGGAGGGTGCCGAGGCCGATCGCCGCGTGGCAGATGAGGATGACCCAGAAGGGCACGTAGAAGGTGCTGCCGAGGTGGCCCGAGGTGAAGAGCAGGACGGCGATGATGCCCATCGTCTTCTGCGCGTCGTTGGTGCCGTGGCCGAGGCTGTAGCCGGCCGCGGAGAGCAGCTGCAGGCGGCGGAAGACGCGGTCGACGAAGGCCGGGTGCGCGCTCTTCAGCAGATGCATCATCACGAACATGAAGGCCGCTCCCAGCAGCAGCCCGGCGACCGGCGACACGACGATGAAGATCAGGATCCGGGTGATCCCCGACCAGACCAGCACGCCGGGGCCGGCCTTGGTGAGGGCCGCACCAGCGAAGGCGCCGATCAGGGCGTGCGAGGAGCTCGTGGGCAGGCCCCAGCGCCACGTGATCCAGTCCCACGTGAAGGCCGCCGCGAGACCGGCGAAGATGAGCGGCCGGTCCATCACCTCGGGGTTCACGATGCCCTTCCCGATGGTCGTCGCCACCGCGACGCCGAAGCCGAAGGCGGCGACGAAGTTGAAGAAGGCCGCCCAGGCGACGGCCGCGCGCGGCGTCAGCACGCGCGTCGACACGACCGTGGCGATCGAGTTCGCCGCGTCGTGGAAGCCGTTCATGAAGTCGAAGGCGAGGGCGACGAGGATCAGGAGGGCGAGGATGAGCATCCGACCGCGGCAGGGCGCTCAGGCGTACTCGAGGGCCACGCCCTCGATCACGTTGGCGACGTCCTCGCAGCGGTCGATCGCGTTCTCGAGGTTGTCGTAGATCTCCTTCCACTTGATGACGTGGATGGGATCGGTGCTGTCGTGGAAGAGCCGGGCGACGGCCCGGCGCAGGAGCTGGTCGCCCTCGTTCTCCAGGCGGTTGATCTCCGTGCAGTGGGCGCTGAGCGCCTCCCGGTCGCGCAGGTCGCGCAGGCAGCGCACCGCGTCGCCGACGGCCTGCACGGACTTGACGAGCACGTCCGCGAACGCGCGGGCCTCCGGCTCGATCGTGCGGAGCTCGTAGAGCCAGATGCGTTCCGAGGAGGCCTCGATCAGGTCGAGCACGTCGTCCATGCGCGAGATCAGGCGATGCATGTCGTCGCGGTCGATCGGCGTGATGAAGGTCTGATGCAGGCGCTCGATCACCGCGTGGGTGATCTCGTCGCCCTGGTGCTCGACGGCCTTCACGCGCTCGGCCTGCTGCGCGGGATCGACCTGCTTCTCCAGCATCTCGGCGAGCAGCGCCGCCGCCTCCCGCGTGCGGTCCGCGTGCTGCTCGAGGAGGTCGAAGAACTGCTCGCTCCCGCTCGCCGGGAGGAGCCGGGAGAGGAATCCCTGCCGCGGCGCGCCGGTGGCCATCTGTCGGCCGCCTTATCACAGCCGCCGGCCCACCTCTAGCGAATCGGCCCCGGCGCGCGATCGGGCCGGGCCGGCCGTCACTGCGCGCCTTGACTGGCGGCGCCGCCTCGGCAAAGAGGGGGCCATGGTACGCCGGGGCGGGGAGGACTCCTCGGGCGAGGGGACGTCCTGGCTGGTGCTGCGCCACACCCCGGCCGAGGGGCTCGGGCTGCTCGCCAACCCCCTGCGCGACTTCGGCGTTCACCACCGCTACCTCGATCTGCCGCGCGGCGAGCCGCTGCCGCGCGACCTGCGCACCGTGGGCGGCCTCATCGTGCTCGGCGGCGCGATGGCGGCGTACGAGGCGGATCGGCATCCGTTCCTCGCCACCGAGAGCACGCTGATCGAGCGGACCCTCACGGCCGGGCGGCCGGTGCTCGGCATCTGCCTCGGCGCCCAGCTGATCGCGCAGGTGCTCGGCGCGCGCGTCTATCCGGGCGAGAAGCGGGAGGTGGGCTGGGCGCCCGTGACGCTCACGGAGGACGGTGTCGACGATCCGCTGTTCGCCGGGTGCGAGCCGACGCTGACCGTCTTCCACATGCACGGCGACACCTACGAGCTGCCGCCCGACGCCCACAACCTGGCGCGCTCGAAGCTCTACGAGCAGCAGGCGTTCCGCTGGGGGGACCTCGTCTACGGTGTCCAGTTCCACCTCGAGTTCACGGACACGATGATCGCACGTCTGGTGAGCGAGGCCGAGTCGCGGGCGTACATCGCCGGCGCCGGCGTCGATCCCGACCGGTTGCTGGCGGAGACGCCCCCTCATCTGCGCCAGCTCGGCGACGTCGCGCAACGCGTCTTCTCGAGCTTCTTCGCGCAGTGCGGGCTCTAGGAGGCTGTCCGAGTAACGCTCCGGCTGCGGCGAACGATCCGGGGGTGCGAGCGTCGTGCTCGCGCCTCCCTCGTGCGGCGTAGCTCTGCTACGCCTCCTCGGTCGGCGCTGCGCTCGCCGCTCTCGCTCCCCGGCTCGCTCGCCTCGCTTTCGTCGGTTACTCGGACAGACTCCTAGGCGTCAGCGCAGCACCGCCGCGATCGGGCGTCCGCTCTCCTCGGCCGGTACGGGGCTCCCGTCCATCCGGCGGGTGGGCCGGAGGCCCAGGAGTCTCGCGACCGTCGGCGCGACGTCCACCAGGCTCGGCGCCGGCGTCCCGGCCGGCGCACGCGTGAGCCGCTCGTCGCCGCCCGTCACGACGAGGGGAACCGTGGCCTCGCCCGGCCCACCGTGGTTGCCGAGCATGCCGGCCAGCACCGGATCGAACGGGTCGACGAACTGGTGCCCCGGCGCGGCAACCAGCAGGACGTCTCCGCTGCGCGGGTGGGCGAGGTGCCAATCGGCGTGCACGCTCGCGAGCATGGGGACGTCGGGCACCGGCAGCCGCGCGAGCACCTCGGCGACGCCAGGCGCCCCGCGCGCGACCTCGGCGACGCGCGCGAGGCGCCCCTGCGCGTCACCCGCATCGGTGGCGTCGGCGGAGACGCCGTCGGCGTAGACGTGCTCGATGCCACCGTCCGCAACGAGGTGCACGCCCGTGACGCCCGCACGCAGCAGGTCGCGGCCGAAGGTGATCACGGGATACGGCCGCTCGCGGGAGGGGACGAGGCCGGTGAACCCATGGTCCGCGGTGACGATCAGCACCGAGCGGTCCCACCGCTCGAGCGCGCGCAGCTGGTCGACGAGGCGGCCGATCGCGGCGTCGGCACCGGCGATCGCCCGGCTGCACTCCTCGCTGTCGGGGCCGCGGGTGTGGGCCGTGCGGTCGACGTCCGCCAGGTTGACGACCGCCAGGTCGGGTTCCCGGTCGGCCGCCATCGCGAGCAGCGCCCCGATCGTCGCGGTGTCGAAGCTGTAGCCGGTCGCGGCGTCGCGCCCGGCGGGCGAGGTCTGCTCCGGAGACCAGAGCACGTCGGGCGCGCGCTGGTGACCCGGGACGCCGGCGAACAGCTGGGCCAGCTTCGGCTTGGCGAACACGCCGGCGGTCTCGAGCTCGGGCGACGTCTCCTCGGCCACCGTGAAGAGCGTCTCGACCTCGATGAACGCCGCCTGGTCGAGCTTCTCGGCCGGCGCCTCGGGCACGCGCCGCCAGTACGAGTTGCCGGTGATGCCGTGCGCGGACGGGTAGACGCCGGTCAGCAGCGAGACGTGGTTCGGGTTGGTCTGCGTCGGCATGACCGCGTGCGCCGCCGCGAAGACCGACGTCCGCTCCGCGTCGCGGACCGCGAGATCGAAGAGCCGCGGCATCCGCTCGGGAGTGGCGAGCCGCGCGTCGAGCCCGTCGACGACCACGAGGTACACGTGCGGATGCTCGGCGGCGGCGCGTCCGACCACGAGGATCGCCGCGAGGCCGAGCAGCAATCGCATCCGCCGCGTGTAGACCGTCGCGCCCACAAAAGCTAGAAGCCGCCCGTGCCACCTGCACCGCCGCTCATGCTGATCGCCGGTGCGACGCCCCTCGTGCTCGTCGCGCCGCACGGCGGCCGGCGGGACACGGCACGCCGCCCGTGGGGCGCGGCGCCGCTCAAGGTGAACGACCTCCACACGGCCGCGCTCACCGCCGAGCTGGCCCGCGTGACGGGGGCGAGCGCGATCATCAACACGGCGGCGGATCGGAACGACGTGGACCTGAACCGCGTGAGTGCGGCGCACGACCGCGCGCCGTGGTTCCTCGAGCGGCTGGCCGACGTGCTCGCGGCCACGCTCGGCCGCCACGGGCACGCCACCCTCCTCACGGTGCACGGCTGGAACGTCGTCCAGCCCGCCATCGACTTGGGCCTCGGGTGCGCGCCGGGCACCGACCCGTTCTCGGTCGGGCCCGACGCGGCCGTGTCGCCCGCGTTCGCAGCGGTGGCGGTGCGTGCGCTCGTCGGCGCCTGCGCCGGACATCGGATCGCGGCAACGGTCGGCGCACGCTACCCGGCGCGCGCCCGCGAGAACCTGCTCCAGCTCTTCACGCGGCGGTATGCGGGCGACTGCCGCTCGCGCGTCGCCGCGCTCGCCTCGATGGCATCGGCGGTGGACGCCGTGCAGCTCGAGCTCGGCATCCCGCTGCGCTGGCCGGGACCCTGGCGGACGCGGTTCGTGGAGGCGTGTCGTCGGGCGCTGCCGTCGCTCACCGCAGGCGACGGAGACGTGGCCGTCGGGGAGCCGGCGACCGGCCGGCCGGCGAATGCGCTCGTCCCCTGCCGGCTCCAGTTCGCTGGTGTGCCGTTCAGCGGGCTCGCCGCCCTGGGCGCGGACGGCGGCGCGCGGCTGCTGCTCTTGCCGCACGACGGCGGGCTCCTCCTCTTCACGGGCGAGCGCGCCGGCGGACTCGCGGTCGCGACGACGGGGCCCGGAGCCGTCTCGCTCTGCTACGCCGGCCCCCTGCTCCGCTTTCCCGACACCAGGCCGTTCCTCGACCTCGAGCGCGGTCTCGCGGCCGGGCGGATCGTCGACGCCGAGGTGCGGATGACCTTCACACCCGCGCACGCCGGCAGCGAGGCCGGCGAGTTCGGGTCGGTGGCCGGAACGGTGGCGCTCGACGGCCGGCACGTGGAGCTCTCCGCCACCGCGTTCGCTGAGGACGACGAGCGGCCCGGCCCGTGGCCGCGCCTGCGTGCGGCGCTCCAGCTCGACCGCACGACGGCGCTCAGCCTGACGCTCGGGCTGGCCGGGCAGGAGGTGACGGGCTTCCTCTGCCGTGCCGGGCGTCATGTCGGGGTGACCGCCGCTCGGGCCAGCCTCGGGCCGCCGGCGGCTCCGCTCGAGCGCGTCACGCTGGAGGTAGAGGTGGCGGGCGGCGAGCGCATCTGCGTGGAGGTCTCCGCCGTCCACGAGCTTCCGGTCGTCCGCAGCCGGGGGCCCGCGGCCGTGCGGGTCGTGTTCGCAGCCTGCGCCGTCGACGGGAGCCGGACGCCCGTCGGGTGGTGCGAGGCGGGCGGCATCTGAGCCGCCCGCGTACGGCTGCGCCAGGACGCGGGATCGTCTGGCCGGCCGGTCGGCCTGACGCGCGACGCCTCGTGCACGAGTGCATGACTCGTGCGTCGGCGCGACTCCGGCCGCCCCCGCGCGCGGCACTCGGGCCCGGGTCTCGTGGCACCCCTGTTGCTCCCCGGGGGGGCGGCCGCCGGCTCGGTACCGCGGTCTCGACAAAAAATGCCCTCGCCGCAGCCGCCACGACCCCGGGGCTCGTGTCGCCTCGCGCTGGCGCTCGTCGCGCTTCTCGCGGCCGGGCCCTCGCTCGCGCCGGCGGCCTCGAAGCTGAAGATCGCCGCGACGGGCGATCCGGCACCGGGTGGCGGCGTATTCGCGGGGCCGGGCTTCTCGGGCTGGCCGACCGCCGCCGGCAACGGATGGATCGCGTTCCGCGGCAAGATCACCGGCGGCAACACGAGCGAGGCGATCATCGCGGCGCGACAGGGGGCTCCGCGCACGACCGTGCAGGTGGCGAGCAAGGGGCAGAGCGCCCCGGGGGGCGGAACGTTCCGGCAGTTCTTCGGCCGTCCCGCGGTGAACGCCCGGGGTGACGTCGCCTTCTTCGCGCTCGTCAACGACTCGAACCTCCCCGACGACCCCACGTTGCCCGCGCCCGCGGGCGTGTTCTTCTACGATGCGACGGGGACGCACAACATCATCGCCATCGCCCGCTCGCGCCAGGCGACGGACGCGGGCGTTCTCGACCTCGCCAAGTCGCTCGACCCCGACGCCGACCCCGACGCGATCGACCTCCCCCAGCGGGCACCGGCGCTCAACGACCGCGGCGACGTGGTGTTCCTCTCGGCGCTGGTGCCGACGCTCGATGCGCCGCCGGGCGCGATCTTCCTGCGGCCCTCCGGCGGCGAACTCGGCCCCGTCCTCCGCATCGGGGACCCGTTCGACGGTGGGCTGTTCCTCCGCCTCGGCCCGCCCGCCCTGAACGGCACGGGCCTGCTGGCGTTCCACGGCGTGATCACCACCCCGGACGACCCGAGCGGCGCGGGCAAGGACGGCATCTTCACCATGGGCACCGCCGACGTCTCCCCGACTGCCATCGTGATGGAAGGGCAGCCGGTGCCCACGCCGCTGCACGCGAAGGAGCGGCTCACGAGTTTCGCCGATCCGGTTGCGGTGAACGAGCGGGGCGATGTGGCGTTCCTCACCGGCCTGCAGTCCGCCGGAGACGGCACGACCGGCGTGATGCTCTTCAGCGCAGGCATGTTCTTCCCGCTCGGTTACCCCGGCCGGGTGTTCGACCGCTCGTGCGATCCCCGCCAGCAGCCCCCCGCGGCCAGCGTCACCGACGGCATCCTCGGCACGGCCGGCGGCTCGGTGCCCGCGGCGCCGGCGCTCGCTCCGGACAGCAGCACCGTCACGTTCTTCGTGTCGCTCGACGACACCAGCGAAGCGATCGTCCGCTCGGACGGCACCAGCGCGTGCGTGCTCGCGAAGCTCGGCGGCACCGGCGCCGATCCGGCGCCGACCGGCGGCGTCTACGCCGCCGCGGCCTCGGCGCCGGCGGTCGACGCCGTCGGGGGCCTTGCCTTCCTCGCCCGCATCTCGGGCGGCTCGACGAGCGAGGTGATCGTCTACCGGCCGGCCGCCGGCGCCGACAGCGCCCTCGTCGTCGGCCAGGCAGCGCCAGACAGCGGCTTCCTGGCGGGACCTCCCTTTTCGGAGCCCGCGATCAACGAGGCCGGCGACGTCGTGTTCCATGCCTTCGTCGCCGGCGGCCCGAGCAGCGTCGGCATCTTCCGGGCGCACGACGGCCGCATCGACCCGGTCGTCCGCGCCGGCGACCCGTCGCCGTGCAACGGCCTACCTTTCTTCGATCTGGTGGGGGGCCCGAGCATGAATGCGGCGGGCACGGTGGCCTTCGCCGCCGTGGTGGCGGGTCGCGGGCCGGGGATCTTCGTCGTGGGCCCCGGAGGGTCACGCAGCATTCTGCCCTGCGACCCGGGGCCGCAGGGCGGCACGACGTTCGTGGCCGTCGGCCTGAACCCCACCCTGAACGAGGCCGGCATGGTGGCATTCCGCGCGATCGCCGAGCTGCCGGCGGGAGGCAGGCAGGACGGCATCTTCCTCGCCGGCCCTTCGGGCATCCGCTTACTCGCCGCCGCGGGGGAGCCCTCGCCCGCGGGTCCCAACTTCCTCAAGATGCGCGACCCGGTCGTGACCGACGTGCCGAGCGTCTTCTTCAGCGCGCCGCTCGGGACCGACGCTCCGATCGGCAACGGCCTCTTCTTCACCCGGCTGCGCGACGGCGGGGCGACGATCGATGCGGCCTCGGTCGCGATCGAGGGGAGGACGCGGCTCGCCGACGGCAACCTCGTCACCAACATCACCAGCGCGCCCGCCGTCGACGCGGTGGGAGACGTCGCCTTCGGGGTGCGCCGCGCGGCCCCCGCCAGCACCGGGAGCCTGCCGCGCGATTTGGGCCCCGCGATCCTTCGCCGCACGCAGTCCGGCCTCGGGCTGGTCGTCGCCCGCGGCATGCCGGGACCCATGGGAGGCACGTTCAAGGGCTTCGGCCAGCCCGTGATGGGCGATGGAGGGCACGTCACGTTCTTCGGCTCGTTCAACCCGCGGAACCCCGCCACGCCCGGCTTCTTCCTCGCCGGCGAGGCCGGGATCGAGCCCTACGTCCTGGTCGGGGAGAAGACACCCGTCGGCGGCCGCTTCCAGTCCTTCGGCACACGGCCCGTGGCCAACGGCCACGACGAGCTCGCGTTCATCGGGAACGTCGCGGGCGGCGAGGCGCGGCAGGGACTCTTCCTGGCGTCCCCGACACGGCTCGCCGCCGACCTGGTCGTCAAGCTGAGCGGCGGCCGGGCCCGCGACCGCGTCGGGCTGCGCGGTTCCCTGCGGCTCGGGCGGATCACCAACGGGGTGGCTCCGGCGCGCGACGGCGTCACCATCACGCTCGGCGATGCGAGCGGCCGGGTCCTCTGGTCGAGCAACGTCCCGGCGAGCGCGCTCGCCCGCCACGGAAACCGCTTCGAGCCGGCGCTCGACCGCCAGACGCTGCGCCGCCAGCTGCGCACGCTTCGGCTCCGGGTGGGAAGGGGGAGTGTCCGAGTCGCCGCGCAGTCCCCGGCGCTCGACCTGACCGAGCACGGCACGCGGCCGCCCGTTGCGCCGCTCTCGCTCACGGTGCAGATCGGCGATGACAGCGGCACGGCCATCATCCCCTGCCGGCTCGGCAGGCGCGGCGGCCGCTGCGGTCGCTGAGATCTGCTACACGTCCCTCGCGTGAGGGGCGGGGCAACGATCTCGGTCATCGTGCCCGTGCTCGACGAGGAGGCGCGCATCGGGAGCCGCCTCGCCGAGCTCGAGGCCACGCCCGGCGTCGACGAGGTGATCGTCGTCGACGGCGGCAGCGCCGACCGCACGGCGGCGGTCGCGAACGCCTTTCCTGCCGTTCGGGTCCTGTCGGCGCCGCGCGGCCGCGGGCCGCAGATGAACGCCGGGGCCGCGGCGGCCGCGGGCACCGTCCTGCTCTTCCTGCACGCCGACGTGTCGCTGCCGCGCGACGCGGCGGCCTGGATCGCCGGCGCGCTGGCCGACCCGACCGTGGTCGCGGGCGCGTTCCGCACCTGGACGGTCCCCGACGCCGGCCGCTCCTGGCTCGCGCCGCTGCTGCACCTGGCCGACGTCCGCTCGAGGATCACGCGCTTCCCCTACGGCGACCAGGCGATCTTCGTCCGGCGGGAGGCGTTCGCACGCGCCGGCGGCTTCCCCGATCAGCCGCTGATGGAGGACCTCGAGCTCTCGCGCCGCCTCCGCCGTCTGGGACGCGTCGTGACCGTGGCGGCGGCCGTGCGCGTCTCCGGGCGACGCCTCCTCGCCCGGCCGATCCACTCGACGCTCGTCATGCGGCTGTTCCCGACTCTCTATCGGCTCGGCGTCCCGGCGCGCCTGCTGGCGCGGCTCTACGGGGACCCGCGCTGAGGCCCGTGGCCCTTGCCCTGGGAAAGCGCTCGCGGCTACAACCGCGAGGTCATGAACGCGCGCCTCTCCGTCGGCATCGAGACCAACTGCACCGCGCCCCTCAGGCTCGAGCGGGTGAGCATGCGGCTCTTCAAGCTGATGGGCGTCGACTCGCTGTTGCTGCCCGACCACTACCTGAGCTTCGTACCGCGCTCGGTCTGGAACCCGGAGTCGACCCCGGCCGCCAGGCTCGTGCCGTCGCCCGACGCCTTCTTCGACCCCTTCGTGATGATGGGGATGATGGCGGCGCGCTACCCGCGGGTCCGCATCGGCACCGGCGTGACCGAGTCGTTCCGCCGCCATCCCGCGACGCTCGCCCAGGCCTTCGTCACGCTCGATCACCTGACCGGCGGGCGCGCGATCCTCGGCATCGGCAACGGCGAGCGGGAGAACACGGCTCCCTACGGGATCCCCTTCACCAAGCGGGTCGCGCGGCTCGAGGAGGCGCTGACGATCATCCGGCGGCTGTGGGAGAGCCGGGGCGAGCCCGTCGACTTCGACGGGTCGTTCTGGCGGCTGCGGCGGGCACTGTTCACCACGCCGCTCCACGACCGCAAGCCGCCCGCCCTCTGGGTGGCGGCGCACGCGCCGCGCATGCTCGGGCTCGCGGGCCGCTTCGCCGACGGCTGGTACCCGACGATCAAGATGAGCCCGGCCGACTACCGCGAGCGGCTCGAGCGCATCCACACGACGGCGGCCGCGGCCGGCCGCAGCCTGGCGAGCTTCGAGCCCGCCACCCAGATCCAGATCGTGATCGGGGCGAGCCGCAAGCGCGCGCTCGATCAGATGCTCAAGGTCCCGGCCGCGGCCGCCCTGTCGATGCTGCTGCCGGGCGCGCTCTGGAGCCGCCACGGCCTCGCACACCCGCTCGGTGAGGACTTCGAAGGCTTCCCGGATTTCGTCCCCGACGACGTGACGGAGGCCCAGATCGAGGCCGCGCAGCGGCGGGCGACGCCGGAGCTGCTCGCCGACGCGCTCTTCGCGGGAAGCGTCGACGAGATCGTGACCGAGGTGCGGGCGCTCGTCGGCGCCGGTCTCCGCCACGTCGTCATCTGGAACATCGGGCCCATCGTCAGCGGCGCCACCGCCGGCGACCTCGTGCGTCTCGCGCTCCTCGTCCGGCGGCTGAAGCGGATCACGATCCCCGTCGTGCGGCCGGCGGCGCCGACCAGGGTGGAGCAGCCATTCCGGGCGCCGGCATACGGCACGGGCGCGGCGCGCGCGGGCTGACCTGCGGGCGGTGCTCCCCGGGAGCCAGGCGGCCGTCACCCGCCCAGGCAGCGGAGCGTGAGTCGGTCGCCGTCGCGCGTGCCGCCCGTCGTCTGCGCCCGGCCCGCGATGATCGCCTTCCCGGGCGCCGTTCCGCGGGTCGGCACGCGCAGAGCCGCGAGCGGAGTGCACGCCGTGCCGGCGATCGCGGGAGAGAACGTCACGACGTTGTGCCGGACCCCGCCCTGCGTGCCGCCCATGGCGACGAGCGCGTCGAGAAGCGCCTGCGCGTTCGCCCGGCGCAACGCCGACTTGGCGAGCGGCGTCAGGCTCCCGAGCGCGTAGGAGCCGACCGCACCCGCGGCGCAGGCCGGCAGGGCGGGATCGTGCTCGTTGACGCAGATTCCGACCCGGAACGTGCAGCCGCCGTCGACCGCGCCGTCACCGTCGCACGACGGATCGCCGTCATGACAGCTCTGAACGCCATTCACCCGGCCGCGCTTGTCGCGGAACGGCGTGTTGGTGGGGTTCACCACCAGCCATTCGGCCAGACAGTCGGTCCGCGCCGCCCCGCCGCCCTCGACGAGCGCGGCAAAGCTCGTCGCGGGCAGCAGGGCGAAGGTGGAGAAGTCGGTGATCCCCGCCGCGTGCGCCGTATGCCCCGCGGTGTCGATCATCGTGTCGACGAAGGGCGTGTAGCTCGTCCCGGAGCACGGACCGTTCACGCCGCAGTCGCCGTTCTCGGAACACGGCGCTCCGCCCATGGTACAAGTACCCGGGTTGAAGGAGCCGATGATGAGCGCGCCCTCGGCGCTCGAGCCGGGCGTGATGCCCGCCGCCGTGAGCTCGGCCTCCGTGTAGGCGATCGTCAGCTCGGCGCTGAAGAGCCCCGCGAGCGCGCGTTGCAGCGTCACGAAGAACGGCAGCACGCCCGGGGTCCCGACCGTGATCGCCGGGCCGGGCGGCACGTCCGCGTCGGCCGCGAGAAGCGACGTGCCGAGGATCGAGCGGCCGGCCGTGACACGCGTCGCGACCGCGTTCATGGCGAAATCCACGACGACGTCGGGCGTCGGCTCGGAGGCCGCGAGCGCGCCGCCCTGGTCGACGGTGCGCGCAAAGAAGTGGGCGGTCGAGGCCCCCGCCGGGACCTCGACGTTCTGCACCGGGTTGAAGTTCTCCGGGGCGGTGAAGGTGAAGGTGCCCGGAGGTCCGCTCGCGACGACGTCGCCGAACCAGGCGAGGACGGCGTCGAGGATGCCCGCGTTCGGGACGCGGATGCCGCGCTCGAGCGCCGGGAAGGCGTTGCCGGTCAGCGCGAATTCCTCCACGTGCGCGAACTCCGGCGCGAAGGTGAGGGTACCGGGCCCCGTGCCGATGCTCGCCGCGTGGGTGGCGGGACCGTTCTGGAGCAGCGCCGCGGTGGCGGTGCCGGCAGCCGCGTTCGCGTGGAGCGTGCCGGGGGTGGCGAAGTTCGCGATCGGGAGGACGAGCGGGTTCTGGTGCAGGTTCTGCACGAAGGGGTCGAAGATCGGCAGGCTCGCGGCGACGGCGAGCGCCTCGTTCGCGGGGTTCGGTACCACCTGGTCGCCGAAGTCCTCCACCTGGATCACATTGCGCGGCGTGCCGGCCGCCGGGTCGAGGAGCAGCGGTGCCGAGTTCAGACCGTCGGCCGGGTCGACGATCGCCTGCGTGAAGTTCGCGGCGAACGAGAACTGGTCGAAGACGTTGGCAGGGTCGAGGCCGAGGATCCCCTCGACCTGCCCCATCGCGCCGGCGCCGATCGACGAGTTCAGGAAGAGCTGCGAGGTGAGCCCCCCGCCGGTGGCGTTCAGCAACGCGGCCTTGAGGTCCGGCTCGATCGGCACGAACCCCGACCCCATGAGCCCGCCGAGCGAGTGGCCCATGTAGAAGATGTTCGTGTCGTCGAGCTTGGTGTCGAGCGCCATGTCGATCGTGTGGCCGTGCAGCAGGCGCACGAGCGACAGCAGGTCGGCGTAGGTCTGCCGGAAGTTGTCGCGCACGCCGAGGAAGTTGTGAAACGCCTGGAAGAAGCCGAGGTTCACGCTCAAGAAGCCCGTGTTCGGGTCGTCGGCGAAGCCGTCGGGCGACGCCGTGCCGCCGAAGCCGTTCCGGGTGTCTTGCGGGCACGCCGCGGACGGCCCACAGTTCCAGTAGCGGTAGCCGTGCTGGGCGGCGTCGATGCCGATCGACGCGAACCCTTTGGCGGCGTCCAGGTCGCCGAAGGCCACCACCAGGTCCCGCTGGCCGCCGAGGCCATGCTGCTGGATGACGACCGGCCAGCCGGCAGGCGGTGGCGTCCCGCTCGGGACGACGACGGTGAACGGGATCTGCGCGGTATCGATCACCACCGGATGGCCGGCGCCGTCGCGGGTGAAGCGCTCGTCGGTCGTCTCGCACGGGCCCGCCGGCGAGCAGGAGGCGAAGGACGGCGGGAGCGGGAGGTCCCCGAAGGGTCCGTCGCCGTCCGGGTCGTGCGTCTGGAAGCGCGCGCTTCCATAGAAGCCGGTCGCGACCGTCGCGACGTGCGCGGGCGGCGAGGCACCGTAGAGGTTCGCGAGGCCCGCCGCTCCCTTGAAGACGAGCCCCGGCTGGCTCGCGAAGTCGGCGGCCGGCACCGGCAAACCGGGCAGGACCGTGGCCTGGATCGACACGAGGTCCGCCGTCGTGGACTGGGTGGTGAACACGGTCATGCCGGCGATGTCGCTCGCCGCGACGCCGTGCGCCCCGAGCGCCGCGACCACGGGGTCGAAGATGGCGTCCGCGTCGGCGTTCGGGCTGGCGCCGTCGCGCACGGCGAGCCAGTCCGCCGACGGCTCGACCGGCTGCCCGCCGCCCGTCACGCTCCGCCGCACCACGCAGGCGTACGTCGTCTTCGGCGCGAGCGGCTTCCCGGGCACCGGCAGGAGAGCGAGCACGTTCGGAATCCGCGTGTCGATGTCGCGCTTGATCATGACCGGCACCGGCGTGGCGGTCGCCGCATCGGCGCAGAACACGCTGTCCGCGAGCGACGGGGTGAGCACCGGAGACGCCGGCAGGCTCCCCGCATCGAGCGGCCCGCTCAGGAAGAAGTAGGCCGCCGTCGTCGTGCCGAAGCCGTCGAGCAGGTCGAGCGCGTCCTCGATCGAGCCCGTGTTGGCGGTGATCACCTGGGCGCCGAGGCCGATCGACGCGCCGCTCGCGAGCAGCGTGCCGTCGCCGTCGCCCGGCTGGCCCTGATCGAAGTAGAGGTCGTTCGGCCACGGCAGCGAGCCGAAGACGCCGGGCGTCGTGTTCTCCGCCGGCAGGGTGAACTGCACCGTCGGACCGGCGGCACGGGCCGCGAGCGGGGCGAGGACGAGGGTGAAGACGGCGGCGGAGCGCAGCATGTGTCGGTCCTCCTGCGGGTCCGGGAGTGATGGCACAGGACCGCGCCACGCGGCAAGGCGAAAACGCGAGCCTCCGCTACTCGCAGGGCGCGCTGCCGATGCAGATGCCGTCCGCGAAGCCGGGGTTCACGCACACGTACCCGAAGGGATCGGTGCAGTCGGAGTCCTGCGTGCAGAGCTTTCGGCAGGCGAGTCCCCCGTCGTCGACGCACACCTCGTCAGGACCGGAGCAGCCGAAACCCGGGCACTGGCAGACGCGCGAACTACAGCCTGCAAACGTGCAATACTGCCGGCAGATGCCCGCGCCGGAGCACTCCGCATCGGTCGCGCACGGCGGGCCGACGCAGTAGCGCGTGTCGCCGCCGTTGTCGCGACACGTGTAACCGTCGGGGCAGTCGCCGTCGCTCGCGCAGGTGACCCCGGATTGGCAGGTCGGCGACGGTGGGTTGCACTCGGAGGGATAGCCCGCGACGAGCGGTACGGCGAGCCGGTCGGCGCAATCGGCCTCGAACTCGGTGACGCAGCCGAGGCAGGCGACGAGGCCGGCGAGGTCGCCGATCGGGCCGCCGCAGGCCGCCCCGCCCGGCACCTGGACCGCGGGGCAATCGGCGGCGACGCCGATCGACGCCGGCGTCAAGTCATCGCCACCCCCGCAGCGGCCGTCGCCGCCGCCACAGGCGGCGCAGATGGCGGCCGACGTGTTCGCCGCTGCCGCGGCGATCGCCGGGCCCGCCCGGCCGTCGCCGGGATCCGGGCACGGGTTCTGGTGGAGGCCGCGCAGGCGAGCGTCCCAGCACTTCCGCAGGGCCTTCGACTTGGCGATGAAGAAGCGCGCCGCCTCCTTGCCGATCGCCCGGCGGCAGGCGCCGAGCGGCGGAGCGGCGGGCGCCGGTCCACTCGGACCGAAGGAGAGCGCGATCAGCCGGTCCACCGCGGCGCTGCCGACGCACGTGAAACAGACCGGGATGTCCGCGTCGCCGCCCATGGCATTCGTGCACGCGCCGTTCTGGAGGTTCGGGCAGCTCCCGATGTCCCATCCGACGGCGGCGAGCGGGTCGTCGTCAGGCGTCCCGCAGCGTCCGTCCACCCCGCAGCACGCCCGGACCACCCCGGCGCTCGCCTTCTCCGCGGCGCCCGAGATGCGCAGGGCGGTCGCCGAGTCGTTCCGACATTCGGTGCCGGCCGGCAGGAGGCCGACGATCACTCGGTCCGCGCAGCGTTCGCGCGCCTTCGTCACCGATTGGACGTAGTGGGCCGCCTGCTTGGCGACCTCGCGCCGACAGCCGAGCGGCTCGCCGCGCGCCGGGTGAGCGACGAGGGCCAGCGCCAGAAAGCCCGCTGCAATGCCGGGGCGTCGCATTCGTCCGCGGCATCTAGCGCGCCAAGACGCGCACCGTCAAAGGCTCACGCGATTCGTGCGGGGCCGTGGGGTGCTGTCCCCGTCCCGGCGCCGTCTGGTTGGCGTCTACCGCGCACCGTCCTGCGCGCGCTTGACGGCTTCGATCGTTCCATCGCCCACGGCGCGACGGCTCGGCCTCGCGCTCCTCACGGACGACGGGGCCTTTACGGGGGCGCCGCGCTCCGATGCTCCCTCGCCGTCGGAGCCCCGATGGCCGCAGAGCACACCGTCACCAGGCGCCTGCCGCCGCCGACCGAGCACTCACCCGTTGCCAGGCCCCGCACGTGGCTGGCGGTGGTGGGTTGGCGGAAGGATGGGCTCGTCGGGCTAGGAGCGCGACCCAAGACATCTTGGGTCGCGAACCGGACGCGAGGGTGTTCCGTCGCGATCACGCCCGACTGTCCTGCCGCGGCTGGCGAAGCCAGCGCGGCAGACGAACACGCGCGGTTCCACGGCCACCGCAGACAGGCCCAATCGGCAACCGATAAACACGAGTGCCGCGAGACCTCTGGAACGGCGCGTGTCGGTTGTGCCGCGCTGGCTTCGCCAGCCGCGGCACGGCGGTCGCGCGTGCCGCGAGCGCCACATGCTCGCGTCCGTGCCCGCGACCCAAGAAGTCTTGGGTCGCGCTCCTAGATGAGCGCCCACGCAGCGCACCGAGGCGGTCACCGAGCGCGATAAGAAGAGGACGCCGGGATCCGGGGATTCACACGGCGCCGAGCCCTTCGTTTCACGTTTCCGGGTCCTGCGGTGTTATTCAACCGGGGTTCAGGCGACGGCGATGTCCGCCGCTTGCCAGACGGGGCGCACCTGACGACGTATTCTCGAGCCGAGGTCTGGTGATGTATCGCTTCAGGGGCGGCAAAATCGCCGAGCAGAGATGGGTGGAATGGGAGATCAGCGCCGCTCGACCATGACCCTCGACCCGGCACACTGCTACCAGGCCGTGCTGAGCCGCGACCGCCGCTTCGACGGCCGCTTCTTCGCCGGCGTGGTCACGACCGGCGTCTACTGCCGGCCGATCTGTCCGGTGAAGCCGGCGAAGCCGCAGAGCGTCCGGTGGTTCGCGTGCGCCGCCGCGGCCGAAGCCGCCGGCTTCCGCCCCTGCCGCCGCTGCCGCCCCGAGACGGCGCCCGGCACGCCCGCCTGGACCGGGACCTCGGCCGTCGTCTCGCGTGCGCTCCGCCTGATCGCCGCGGGCGCGCTGGACGACGGCGCCATGGAGGGCTTCGCGAGTCGGCTCGGCGTCGGGACGCGGCAGCTCCGCCGCCTGTTCGGGACGCACCTGGGCGCATCGCCCATGCAGGTGGCCCGCGCGCGTCGCGTCCACTTCGCGCGCGCCTTGATCGACGAGACGGACCTGCCCATGGCGGAGGTGGCGTTCGCGGCGGGATTTGGCAGCGTCCGGGACTTCAATTATGCCGTGAGGGCCACGTTCGGACGCTCGCCGACGGAGCTCCGGCGCGCGCGTGGTGCGCGCAGCCCGCGCGCGGACGGGGCCGGTCTCGCGGTCCGGCTGCCGTACCGGCCGCCGCTCGACTGGTCGGGGCTGCTCGCCTTCCTCGCGCCGCGTGCCACACCGGGCGTGGAGGCGGTGGCGGACGGCGTCTACCGGAGGACGATCGCGGTCGGCGATGCGCGGGGCACGATCGAGGTGCGTGCGGCCCCGCGCGAGCCGCATCTTCTCATGCGCGTCCGGCTCGCGCGTGCCGAGCGCCTGCTCCAGGTGGTGGAGCACGTGCGGCGTCTCTTCGACCTCGACGCGGATCCGGCGCTGATCGCGAACCACCTCGCCCGCAGCCGCGTGCTGGCGCCGCTGGTGGCGCGCCGCCGCGGTCTCCGGGTGCCCGGGGCGTGGGACGGCTTCGAGCTCGCGGTGCGCGCGGTGCTCGGCCAGCAGGTGACGGTGCGCGGCGCGACGACGCTCGCCGGGCGCGTGGTGCGCGCGTTCGGCACGCCGCTCGACCAGGCACAGGACGGACTCACGCATCTCTTTCCGCAGCCCGAGGCGCTCGCCGACGCCGACCTCGCGGCAATCGGCCTGCCGCGTGCCCGTGCCGCGACCATCCGTGCGCTCGCTGCCGCGGTGGCGCGCGGCGACCTCGTGCTCGAGGCCTCGCGCGGCCTCGAGGACGCCGTCGCGCGACTCGTCGCCATCCCCGGCATCGGTACCTGGACCGCGCAGTACGTCGCGATGCGCGCCCTGGGAGAGCCCGACGCCTTCCCGGCGGGCGACCTCGGGCTCCGGCGGGCGCTCGCCAACGGCGCGGGGCCGCTGCCGCCGGCGCGTGTCGCGGAGCTGGCGGAGGCGTGGCGGCCCTGGCGCGCCTACGCCGCGCTCCACCTCTGGACCGGCCTGGCGGGCGAACGTGGCTACGCGGAGAACGGGATGTTCCGAGCCCGTCACACGGCGGTCGCGTCCTCGTAACACGCGGACCGCGAAGGGGGGCGAGCGTGTGTGGTGGAGCGGGGTTTTCCCTGGACATTGCGACGCCCGCGGTGATACGCCGGCGCCCCAGAGGCACGATGCTCGGGGTGCGCCACCGGAGCCCGGACCGGTACGGGGAGGAGATGTTGCGTCGCGTCACCGCACGCGCGCCGTTCGGCTTCACGGTCTTCCTCGGCTGCCTGGCGCTCAGCACTCTGTTCGAGGTGCTCCAATTTCCCGAGCGCCGCGGCTGGATGGCGACGTTTGCCGCCGGTTTCGTATGCCTCGTCGCACTCTGCTGGACGCTCGTCCGCCAGCGACCGGCGTGGACCCTCCCGATCCTGCTCGGCTTCGTGAACGTCGTGGGGGTCGCACTCAACGGCTACCACGTGATCGTGGGGGCCTCGCTCGCCGCGTGCGTGTGGGTGTTGACGGGCCTGGTGGCCTCCGCCGCCGTGATCCTCCCATGGGGGAGCCGCAACCAGGCGCTTGCCTGCGTGGGGACGCTGCTCTCCTACCCGCTCCACCTCGTCGCCGGGACGGCCAATCCGCTCGCGTGGGACGCAGGCGGCACCTACCTCGCCGTGGTGATGTCGCTCAGCGTGTTCGGCGCGTCGCTGTTCGCGCGCCACGTGCGCGGCGAGCTCGAGCTGACCGCGGCCCTCGCCGAGCGCGAAGCGCGGCTGCAGAGCTACTTCGACCTCTCGCTGGTCGGCACGGCGATCCTCTCGCCCGACGGGACCTGCGACGAGGTGAACGACGAGCTCTGCCGGATGCTCGGCTACCCGGGCAGCGAGCTGCTCGGCAAGTCGTGGCGGGGCCTCGTGCACCACGACGACCGGGCGGCATTCGCCGCCCTGCTGAGGCGGATCCTCTCGGGCAGCGGGGCGCCGGAACGGCGGGACACGCGCTGCGTGCGGAAGGACGGCGAGACGACGTTCGCGATCGTCTCCCTGCGCGGCCTCCCCGGACGGCACGGAGCGATCGACCACGTCATGATGCTGGTGCAGGACATCACGGAGCGCAGGCGAACGGAAGCCGAGCGCGAGCGATACCTGGAGCGCGCGGAGGAAGCGCGCCAGCGCGCGGAGGAGGCAAGCCGCGCGAAGGACGAGTTCCTCGCCACGGTCTCGCACGAGCTGAGAACGCCGCTCACCCCGATCCTGGCGTGGTCGAACATGCTCCGCACGGAGGAGCTCGGTTCCGAGCGGAGGACGGTGGCCCTCGGCGCCATCGAGCAGAGCGCGAGGGCACAGGCGCAGCTGATCGACGATCTCCTCGACGTGTCGCGGATCGTCTCGGGAGAGTGGCGTTTGACGATGCGCCCGGTGGAGCTGGCGCCGGCGATCGAGGCCGCCGTGCAGCTGATGCAGCCGCCCGCGGACGTCAAGGGAGTGAGGCTCGAGCTCTCGCTGCCCGGCCTTGCCGTCCCCATCCTGGGAGACCCGGAGCGGCTGCAGCAGATCGTCTCGAACCTGCTCTCGAATGCGGTGAAGTTCACGCCGCGCGGCGGGCGGGTGCAGATCACCCTCGAGCGCCTGGAGTCTCACGCGCGCATCATCGTCCGCGACACGGGCGAAGGCATCGACCCCCGCTTCCTGCCGCACGTCTTCGAACGATTCCGCCAGGCAGACAGCTCCACCACGCGACGGTACGGAGGTCTTGGCCTCGGCCTCGCAATCGTCCGCACGCTGGTCGACCTCCACGGCGGCACGGTGCGCGCCGACAGCCCCGGGAAGGGCCTGGGCGCCGTCTTCACCGTCGAGCTCCCCCTGGCCGCGAACGGCGCGTCGGCAGCCGAGGAGGCCCCGCAGCGGGAGCACGCCGTTCGGCGGGTGACGCTCGGCGGGTTGCACGTCCTGGTGGTCGACGATGACCCGGGCTCGAACGCCGTGGTGACCGCGGTGCTCGCGTCCCGCGGCGTGGAGGTCCGGACCGCCGGCTCGACGCCCGAAGCCCTGGAGATCGCCGGACGATGGCCGCCGGACGTCCTGGTGAGCGACATTGCCATGCCCGGCGACGACGGCTACGCCCTTCTCGAAAAGCTCCGCGCGCGGGAAGGGGATCTCGGGCACATCCCCGCGATCGCACTCACCGCATACGCCGGAAGCAGCGACAGGCTCCGGTTGCTCGCCGCCGGCTTCGAGGCGCACATCGCGAAGCCCTTCGACCCGGCGGAGCTGGCTGCTGCTGTCGAGGAGGCCGCGAGCCGCGGCCGAGCGCCGGCACCGTAGCGGGACCCTAGCCTCCCCCGTCGCGGATCTGGACGAGGCCGCCGAGCGCCCCGACGTACGCGGTCGCGTCCGGCCCCAGGCTCACCGGCGCGAAGTTGTTGTTGAAGCCGAGGCCGGTGCCGGCGAGCCGCTTGTAGACCGTCTGGCCGCTCCGGAAGTCGATCGCGGTGAAGTACCACGCGTCGGTGTCGTTCGGCTCGGGATCCTTGGTGTACGTGTACACGAGGCCGGCGGCGAGGGAGACCTTGGAGACGGTCGACGGGACGCGCTCCGCGCTCGTCCACACCGTGCGGCAGCCGCGCGTCCCGAGGTCGATGCGGCTGATGCCCGGCTCGGTCGTGCCGCCGTTCTCGGTCACCGTGGGCCCGCTGTAGCCGTAGTTGTTCTCGACGACGAGCGACCGCGTGCCGACACCGATCAGCGAGTTCTCCGTGGCGCCCATGCCCGCCGCGAACACGGGCTCCGTACAGAAGAGGCGCGGCCCGCTCACCGCCGCCTCCCGCCGGTAGACGAGGACGTGCATCCGCGGGTCGGCGTTGTCGGTGATCGCAACCCAGTGGCGGCCCATCAAGGTCGGCGTCGTCCCCGAGCCGAAATTCACCTGCCCGGGCTTGAGGCGCGTGCCGCGGTCGTAGGTCTCCCGCCAGGTGACGAGCGGTACGCCGCCCGCGCCGGCGTCGAAGCGGTAGAGCGCGTGGTCCGAGACGATGAACACGCCCCCTGTCTCGTCGACAGCGAACGAGTTCCCGATCGCCTCGCCGTCGAGCCGGAGGACGGCGAGGGCGCCGCTCGCCGGGTCCACGGTGCCGACCAGGCCCTGCACGGTGACGAACCAGAGGAGCCCGTGCCAGTCCGGGAGGACGGAGACGACCCCCTCGCCCACCGCGACGACCGACGAGAGGTCGTAGGTCCGGACGAGCTCGAAGCCGGGGCCCGTCGCCGATTCGGTCTCGCCCACCACCCAGATCTGTCGGTTGTTGGTCGGCGTGACGGCGCGGTCGAGGTTGTCCAGGTAGAAGTAGCCGCCACCCGAGAAGTCGCTGAAGACCGATCCTCCCGAGCCCGACCGCGGCGGGAGCGGCATCGCTGCCTCGGTCTCGAGCGTCTGCGCGTCGATGAGGACCAACCGCGGCCCCTCCACGCCGACGCAGATGGTGACGATCCGGCCCGTGCTGTCGAACGTGAGCGATCCGCACTCGGCGTTTTGGTACGTCGAGCGTCGCTCGGGCGTCCGCCCGAGCGGCCCCGAGCCGACGTAGGTGTCGGTCATGTAGGCGTCGTCGTGGATGTTGCTCCTCCCGTTGGGCGCCATGAACGGGTGCTGCGGGATGAGCGGAGCGACGATGCGGTGGGGCACTGCCGGCGCGCCGATGAAGGAGGGGACGGAGTTCGCCTCGGGGCCTTCGGGGATCGGGACGGGTGCCGTGCCGGCCGTCGCCGCCCGCGCGAGCAGCAGGGCCGCGAAGATGGCAGCGCCGCGAGTCACGCCTCTGGGTACGCTCCGCCGACCGCCAGGGCAATTCCCGCCGTCCCGTGATTGCGACCGCCGGCGAGTGGTGACTCGTGCGCTTCGCGACTCTACGGGATGGAAGGACAGACCGCGGGCGGCGGCGTCTTCGCCTGGCCTGCGAACAGCCCGGGACGGTCGGTCTTCGCCGTCGACGGCGGATTCCCGGTGAGCTTCGCCGGGGCGTCGGCACACCAGACCCCGGGGCCGAGGAAGAGCCTCACGGCCACACGTCCCTGCGAGGTCTCGTCCAGCGAGTAGGAGCCGATCCCCTTGGTCGTGATCTTGTCCGCCCGGATCGTCACCGACCGCACGGGGCCTCCGCCGGGCACCCGCGAGCTGCGGAAGCTGTAGCCCCTCGGTTTGGTGCTCGTCCCGAGGTAGCGCCAGCCCCGAGAGTCGAGGCTGTAGAACTGCTTGTCGTTCGTCCGGCCCGCAGAGTTGTAGAAGAGGAGCGTGCCGCTCGTCGTCGGCTGAGTCGGATCGGAGGGGTCGAGCCGCGCGGGTGGCGCGATGCGGTTCGCCGGCGCGTCCGTCCTCGTGGAGGACGTGAACGAGAAGCTCTGCTTGACGGGGTCGGTCAGGTCGTCCGTCAGCTTGAGCGCCGTCGTCTCGATCAACGTCGGAGCGGGCGCGGTGGTCGTCGTGCTCGACGTCGAGGTCGTCGTCGTGGTGATGCTCGTGGTCGTCGGTCCGCCGCCGGGGATGCTCGCGGCATCCGCCGGGTCGCTGCCCGCGTCGAGCTCGTCGCGATCGAAGAAGCCGTCCTCGTCGCGGTCGATGCCGACACGCTGCCCGGAGCCGGGCGGGACGCAGGTGTAGGTCCGCTCCTGCCCCGCCACGGCCGCCTGCGCCCGCAGCGACGCGTCGCTGAGGAGCGGCTCCGTGACCCGGTCGCTGCGGAACGTCCCGCTCGCCTGCCGGACCCAGCCGCGCTGCTGGCCGCCGAGGTTGCCCTTCACGACCACCTCGCACTCGCCCGCCGCGGCGCGGGCGATGAGCAGGTTGATGCGCCCCCCGACCGTCGCCGCGTTGGTGCTCGTGAGCGTGATCTGCTGCCCGACGATCGGCGCCAGGTTGCTGTCGAAGGCGAGCACGAACTGCTCGAGCTCCGCACGCTCGGTGTCGTTCACGCCGAACACGTTGGCGCCGTGGAAGCGGAAGAGCGTGTCGACGCTGCCGTCGTGCAGGAAGCCGAAGCCGCGGACCTGCCGGCCGAGGCTCGCGGCGTCGCCATCCCGGAAGAAGGCCACCTTCGGCATGCCGAACATGCCGACCTTCTGGTAGGCGTTGCGCAGGTGGGGGATCTTGAACTCCTGTGGCTCCCCCTCGATCGACATGAAGCCGTCGGTGCCGAAGAAGCCGGATGACGGGTTGAGCGCGTGGCAGCCGTTGCAGTTCTCGACGATGTCGGTGGTCCGTCCGAAATAGAGGTCGTGCCCGGCCTGCTGGTCGGCCGTGAGCGAGTTGTCGAGCGCCCGGTTCGGGTTCGGCGGGTGGGTGACCTGGAGGATGAAGTCGGTGAAGCGCTGCATGTCGGTGCTGCTGATCGGTCCGCCGCGGCCGAGGAGCCCGTCGAAGGCGACGATGAAGCGCTTGAAGTCTGCGTCCTCGTCGAACGCGCTGCCGCCGGGGTTGTTCGCGCCCGAGCGGTCGCCGCGCCAGTGCATGGGTCCGTGGTTCGCCATGCCGCGCAGGCTCTGCGTCGTCATCGGGCCCTTGAGGGGACTGAACGTCGAGCCGCCGCCCACGCGGAACGGGTTGTTGTTCGCGAGCGGGACGTCGTCGGGGTTGCCGAGGTCCCAGGCGAGGCTGTCGAAGTCCGCGAAGACGTGGCAGGCGGCGCACGCCGCCTCGCCGTTGCTCGAGGTGAGCTGCGCGTCGTAGAGGACGGGACGCCCGTTGCGCACGCTCGCCGGCTCGGGGCTGTGGACCGGCAGGTGCGCGGTCTCGAGCCGCGTCGCCGTGTCGATCACCGAGATCGAGTCGTCGAAGCGCGTCATCACGTAGAGGCGGCCGTGCGCCTCGTCGAGCACGAGCCCCGTCGGACCACCCCCGCTGACGGGGATGTGATCCGCGGCGTCGGGGACGAAGGTGTCGTTCTCGAGCGCGGCGGTGCTGAGCACGCCGACCTTGCTCGAGCCGAAGGCGGCGACGTAGAGCGTCGCCCCGTCGCCGCTCACCGCCAGGCCGAGCGGCGTGGCGAGGCTCCTGTCCTTGACGCCCGCCGGGCTCGGGACGACCGCATAGTCGATGTGCTTGTTCAGATGTCGCGGCAGGGCCGCCGCGCCGTCGAGCACCGTGATGCGGGCCTCGTGCAGGTGTCCGCGCACGGTGGTCGGCGCGGGAGCGCCGGGCACGGTCGCGGCGAAGGTGCCGGGCCCCTCGAAGCGGACCTCGTTCCGTGCTTCCGTGTTGCTCACGTAGACCTTGCCGCTGACCGGGTTCACCGCCATGTTGAAGAGCACCGTGCCGACGCTCGTGAAGGCGCCCGTCTCGGCCGGCGGGTTCGCCGTCGCATCGATCGCGAACACGTCCTCGTCCGGCAGCGAGAAGCGCACCGCGGGGCTCCAGTTCCGTCCGAGCCGATCCTCCCACCGGCCGCTCGACGGGTCGAACCTGACGATGAGGCCGGTCTCGGGTCCGGCGGTGCCCTGGAAGTTCCTGTTGGGCGCCGGCAGCCCGCCCGGCATAACGCTGCCGTCGGAGAGGGTACAGGGCGCGGCCGAGGTGCCGCCGTCGCAGACGAGACCCTCGGAGAGGCTCGTCGTCTGGTTGCCGGAGTGGAAGACGGCCGCGTAGACCGTGCCTCCCCCCGGGGCGACGGCGAGCGCCCGCGGCGTGTCGCCGAAGAGGGTGACCCTGGTGAGCGGCGTGCCGCCGAGCGAGGTGCCGAGGTTCGTCGCATCGAACACCCAGACGTCGGCGCGGCCGATGCCCTCCGTCGTGAGGTCGGCCAGCGCCACCCCGCTGTTCTGGCCGCGGTGCGCCGTGGTGATGAACGCCCGGTTGCCCCCCGGACCGGCGAACACGATGTCGCGCGGCTCGTCGCCGACCAGCAGCGTGCGCGTGACACGCGGTGGCACCGAGGCGACGTCGACGATGCTCACGCTGTCCGAGAGGTGGTTCACCACCCAGACCTCGCCGTTTGAACGCGCGGCGACGGCGACCGGCTCCAGGCCGACGGGCACGGAGCCCGCGTGCGTGAGCCCGCCGGCCGATACGGCGAAGATCTCGAGCCGGTCATCCGGCGTGTTGACGGCGAACAGCCGGCTGCCGTCGGGCGAGAGCGCGAGCGGCCGGACCTGGCCGCTCTCGAAGGTGACGAACGAGGCGCCGAGCGGCGGCGCAGCGGCGAGGAGCAGCGCAAGCAGGGCGGGGAGACCGCGGCCGAGCGGGCCTGGGAGCATCGAGACCCCCTTTGGAGGGGTCGAGGGATACCATGCTCGCCTGCTCGCGCGCCAACTTTTTTTCGCTTCTCAACGGGACCGCTCGACTCATTGCCAGGCGCGCGGCAAGGGCTGGCCGGCCGAGGCCACAGCGCGCGTCGGTACCCGGCGTGCCGAGGACCGGGGTGCTCACCGGCCGCGAGGAGCAGTGACCCTACTTGCGACGGCGGGTGCGTTTGGGCGCTCGCCCACCGTCGCTGGCACGATCAGGACGGCTCGCGGTCCGGTGCAGCGCCTGGTCAGGCAGGCGATCATAGGCCTCAGGCTCTTTCGACGGGATCTTACGGAGAGCTCGTTCGAACTTCGCACGGCTACCCCGGCCAGCCCGCTCACGAAGGTACTCCACGGTCATGAGCGCCGACATCTTCTCCGCCACCGCAGAGGTGATGAGCTGGTTGATTGATACGTCGTCACGCTCGGCGATCTCGCTCAACCGACGATGTAGCGAGTTCGGCAGCCTCAAGCTCAGAGTGCTCATCGAAGTTCTCCAATCCTCTTCAGGAGTCCCTGAGGGGTCAGGGCCTTGAGACCAAATTGCTCGATCCCTCCGAAGTCCTTCCGGTTGTGGGTCACGACGGCTTCACACCCGGCCGCCACGGCCACCTCAAGAACCATGTCATCCCGGATATCCCGCAGAAAGGGTCTCCAGAGGAAGAATATCTGCTGAAGTTGGGCCACGCTGCAGACGTAGTCGAGGATGTCGCGGACATCGCCCCGAGTGAGGTTGGCTTCCTCAAGATTGCGAAGCAGGGCATCTTCGTACTCCAGGATCAGCGGAACCGACAAGGCAATCTCGAACTTGCCCGATCCGACCAGGGACAGGACCCGGAAGGACGCACCGCGGCGGGAACGGACGGCTGCGACGGCGACATTCGTATCAAGAACCACCCTGGGCCCCACCACGACGGTATCGTATACGATACCATCGATGATTCGCAAGGGCCAGTCATGAGGACCGGGTGCTGGAGACTCAGAACTGCCTGACTAACTAAGGAAGCCACATGGCAACGATCGGTACGACCATCCGCGTGACGCTGCCAACCCGGGTCAAGCGGAAGCTCGACAAGGTGGCGGCGTCCACCCGACGGACGCCGTCCACGGTCGCGGCCAAGGCTATCGCCTGGTACCTAGAAGACGAGGCAGCGTTCATCGCCGCCGTCGAAGCCGGCTTGGAGGACGCTGCGGCCGGCCGCGTGGTGGAGCACGCCGAGATCCGGGCTTGGGTCGATAGTCTGCGACCCAGGCGACGTGCGGCGCGGCGTTGAGGCTCGTCTGGACGCGCCGCGCGGCCGACGACCTTGCCGAGATACACGCCCTTCCAGCCCCAGATCGTGGCCACGACATCGGGGCCCGGGGCCCCACTCTCAGCGCGCAGCCGGCAGCGTCTCGGCGTCCCACGGGATGTAGCGGACGCCCGGCAGCGGCTCCGGCGCGTGGAACTCGACCGCCGTCGTGTGCCGCGACGTCAGGCGCCGCCGGCCGCCCGGCGTCACGACCTCCACCTCGCACGAGGCGACGTCGCTCTGCGCGACGTGGAGCTCGCGCCCGTCGGGGTCGCGGTAGACGTAGCCGACCAGGCTCTCCGGCGCACACCAGGCCCGCGCCGCGATCGTGTGCCGCGCCGAGGCGGCGCGGAGCTCGAGCGTCGTCGGGCCGGATGCGGCGACGCGGTTCCGCAGCGTCTGGACCACGCCGGTGAGCGCCACGTCGCCCTCGGCGCTCCGCCACACGACGGGCGTGAGCCACGGCCCGGGGATGGGGCCGAGGACCTTCCGGTCGAGGCGAGCCGAGGCCGCCTCGAGCCGCGCGCTCGGATCCTCCGCGAACGCCGGGCAGTAGAGCCACGAGAGCTCCTCCACGTGACGCGTCCCCCAGATGTGCGCCTGCAGCCCCGGCGAGGCCTCGAGGCGGCGCGCGACGCCGTCGACCGCGATCGTCCCGCTGAAGATGGTGTCCGCGTTCGGCCGGGACACGCGCACGGGCAGCGGCAGCTGGCGGAGGAGCCACGGCTCCGACTCGGCGGGCCGCTCGGCCGGGATGAAGGTGAGGTCCCAAACCAGCCGCCGGCCGCTCCCCGCCACGGCACCCGCGACATAGCCATGCTCGAGGACGCACGAGCCGATCCGGATCCCGAAACGATCCGGCTGCCCGGCGTCGTAGGCCTCGGCCGAGTGAATCGCCTTGAGCGCGATGCTCGGCTCCGCTGCCTGCGCGTCGAACCACGCGGCCCACACGATCGCGCGGGCCGCGCCCGGCGCGCTTCGGGCGGGCGCGAAGGTGGTGTAGCGGAGCCAGAGGGCGCTCGCGGTGGGCGGATGGAAGACGACGAGGAACCAGATCTCGACGAAGCCGGCGTCGCCGCGCCAGCGAGGCAGGTTGGCGCGCTCGCTCGCCGTCATCGTGGCCGGCATGGTAGCGTCCGGGTCGCATGGATGACAGGCGGGTCCCGACCGACCTCGCGACGCTCCCCAAGGCCGAGGTCCACATCCACCTCGAAGGCGCCATCCGCCCTGCCACGCTCGACGAATTCTCCCGCCGGGCCGGCCTCAGGGTGCCGCGCACGTTCAGCGACCTGAACGGCTTCATCCGCGCGATCTCGGGTGCGTGGACGACCATGATGCACGCGGGCGACTATGCGCGGCTCGTCCGCGAGTACTGCGAGGACGCCGTCCGGAGCGGCATCCGCTACGCGGAGCTCGAGCTGGTGCCAGGCGGGCGGCCGTACGACTGTCTCGGCGAGGCGGTCGAGGCGGCGGCCCGACAGCGCGACATCGTCGTGCGCTTCGTCGCCGGCCTCAACCGCGACCTGCCGCTCGAGCTCGCGTGGATGATGCTCGAGGCGGCAAAGGGCGTCCCCGAGGTCGTCGCCGTCGGCCTCGGCGGTGCGGAGAGCGGCTTCCCGCCCGAGCCGTTCTCCAAGCTCTTCGCCGAGGCGCGCCGCCGCGGGCTCCGCTCGGCGCCGCACGCCGGCGAGGACGCGGGTCCCGCGTCGGTGCGCGGCGCGCTCGACGCGCTCGGCGCCGAGCGCATCCAGCACGGGGTGCGTGCGGTGGAGGACCCGGCGCTCCTGGCCGAGCTCGCCGCCCGCGGTATCCCGCTGGCGGTCTGCCCGACGTCGAATTTGCGCCTCGGCGTGGTCGCGTCGCTCGACGCGCATCCGCTGCGACAGCTCTGGGAGGCGGGCGTGCGCGTATCGGTCAACACCGACGACCCGGGGTTCTTCGGCTGCGACCTCGTGGGCGAGTACGCGATCGCGGGGCGGCTCCTCGGGCTCGACCGCGCGGGCTACGCGCGGCTCGCGCGGAACTCGGTGGAGAGCTCGTTCGCTCCAGAGGCGGTGAAGGCGGATCTGCGGGCGGCGATCGCGGAGTGGGTGTAGACGCGCGGATTCCGTCATCTACTGACCACTCCGTTGACCCGGCCCGCCGCGCGGGCGGGCCGGGAGTCGAACCGAACGGAACGGGCGAGGGCTACGCCTTGCTCATCGACCAGGCGACCTTGGTCTCTTCCTTCGGCTTGATCGAGACCTTCTCGGTCTTCTTGCCGAGCTTCTCCTGCCAGAGCTCGACCTCGTAGTCGCCGGGCGGCAGGTCGGTGATCTTGAACGCGCCGGTGGCGTCGGTCAGCGCGACGTAGGGCTGGTCCGTGGCGACCCACCACGCGCTCATCCAGCCGTGCACGTCGCACTTCACCGGGATCGTCTCGGGCTTCTCGACCTTGATCTGGATCTTCGGCTTGAACTTGGGCTGCGCCTGGTTGCTCGGCGGGTTCGCGGTGCCGAAGGTGTGGATGTTGTGCAGGATGCCGTCGCTGTTGAGGACGTCGACGGTGCTGCCGGCGGGGAAGAGGAGCACGTGCGGCTTGTACTCACACGTCTTCTGATCGAAGACCGGGTCCTGCGCGGGCAGCTCGAGCTTCTTGCCCTTCTGCGCCTTGACCGTCACGACCACGTTGGCGAGCGCGCCATCCGACCCGACCACGAGGTCCGGCGACATCTTCTCCTTGCCGCACACCTCGGGATCCTTCGAGACCTCGAGCTTGGCGGGGGGCGGCGGCGTGCCCTGGAACTTGACGGTGCCGGAGAGCGTGCCGCCGTCGGTGACCGCCATCGCCTCGTAGGCGGCGGCGCGGGCGGCGAGGCCCGCCACGAGGGCGACGGCGAGCGCGGACGGAACGAGGTATCTTCTCATCGTCTCATCTCCTCCTACTGGCTCGGGCCGGGCGCGCCCGTGACGACACGCGCCGCCTGCTGCGGCGACGGCGGCGCCTCGGGCATTCCCAGCGACAGGATGTAGTCGCGCAGCGCGCGAATCTGCGCCTCGTCGTCCCCGCCGAGCACGTCGGGCGGCCCGCCGGGGAAGAACGACGGCATCTTGGTGCCGGGCATCACCTTCTGCGGGTCGTGGAGCCACTTGACGATCCACTCGGGGCTCAGGCGGACGTGGGCCAGCGCGAGGTCCGGCGCCCATCCCTCGGGCGGACCCTGCGGCTTCTGCGCGCCACGCTGGTGGCAGGAGAAGCAGTCGAAGTAGTCCTTGGAGGTGAGGAGCCTGCCGGCTTCCACGTTCTCGGCCTTGAGCGCCGCGCGCTCGAGGTGCACGAACGGCACCTGCACCCGGTCGAGCGCCTCGAAGTAGCCGACCACGGTGTTCGCCTCCTCGTCGGCGAGGCCGAAGGTGGGCATGCGGACCTGGAGCCACGGCCGGATCGGCACCGGCGCCTTCACGAAGTTGAAGAGCCAGTCGGCCTGCACCTTCTCGCCCTCGCCGTTCAGGATCGGCGGGGCGAGCGTGGGCTGCTCCTGGTAGAGCCGGCGGATGTCGCCGCCGCGTCCCTCGATCACGTGGCAGCCGGTGCAGTTGTAGCGCGCGACCAGGCGCCGGCCGGCGACGATCCGATCTTCGCCGGGCGGGCGGTAGAGATACTTCACCGGCACCTTGCTGTCCGTCCGGCTCGAGAGAAAGGCGCGGAGCGCCTTGATGTCGTCCTCGGCCAGGTCGAACTGCGGCATCACCTGCTCGATCCACTTGGTGGCGTAGGTGCGCGGGCTCGCGAGCTTGTTGTACGTCCAGTCGTCCCACGTCTCCGGGATGTCGGTCCGGTCGCCGAAGAAGAGCTCCTCCCTGGTCTTCGAGCCGAAGGCGGAGAGCTCGACGCCGATGCGCGACTCGTTCTCCATGCCCGGGATGTCGTGGCAGCCGGCGCAGCCGTACTTGCGGACGAGCTTCTCGCCCGCCTCGGCGCTGGCCGGGTCGGCGAGCCGCGCTTCGAGCGCCGCGGGCGCGGGCCGTTTCTCGCCGAGCGTCGCCAGGTAGGCCGTGATGGCGCGCGCCTCGTCGTCGGCGAGGCGGAGGCTCGGCATGCGGGCCACCGGCGAGTAGCCGCGCGGGTTCTTCAGCCAGTGGTAGATCCAGCGCGTATCCGTCTTCTCCGCCACCTTCGCGAGGTTCGGGGCGATGTCCTTGTTGGCGCCGAGCTGGCCCGCCACCTCGTCCGCGGCGAGCGCGTGGCAGGCGCGGCAGCCGAGCGTCTCGACCAGCGCCTTCCCCTTGGCGGCGAGCTCGCCGCCCGCGGCGCCCGCCGGTGCGGGGTGCGCCGCGAGCCATTCCTCGCTCGGCTGCCTGGTGTCCGAGAGCAGGAAGGCGGCGATCTGGACCGCCTGCTCCTCCTCGAACATGAAGTTCGGCATGCGCGTGCGCGGCCGGAACTCGTGCGGGTTCCTGATCCAGCGGACGAGCCAGCCGTGGTCGACCTTCGCGCCGATGCGCCGGAGCGACGGCGCGATCGACGTGACACCGCCGATCTTCGCGAGGTCCTCGTAGCCCTCGGTCAGGTGGCAGCCGTGGCAGCCGAGCTGCTCGAAGAGCCGCTCGCCCCGCCCGATCTCGTCCGCCACCTCGAGGTTCTGCACCCCGGCGTGGCACTTGATGCACTGGGCGGTGATCTTCTCGCCGCGCAGGAGCGGCCGCTCGATGAACTCGACGTTCTCGAGGTGCCCGTGCTCGTCGACGAAGTTCCCGTGCGCCGTCTCGGGGCTGTTGACCGCCGGCCCCTGGCCGCCGTGGCAGGGCGTGCAGCCGAACTTCTCGGGCGGATGCTTGGCGAGCAGCAGCTCGCGACGGGGATGGGTCTTCCACGGGTTCGGCTGGTCCTCGAATCCCGGCTTGTTGATGCCGGCGTGGCACGACATGCAGCGGTCGACGCGCGCCACTGGCTTGTCGAAGTTGTTGCGGTCGAACTCCTCGAGCACGACCTGCTGGATCTTCGGGATCTTCGGCTGCCAGTCGAAGCCGAAGAAGGGCGGCTCGGCCTTCGGCCCGGGGAAGTAGCCGAGCGACACGCCCTCGAGCTTCTGCTGCAGGTCTTCCCTGGCGGTGGTGAGCTTCGCGACCTCGTCCTCCGCCGTCTTGACGGCGCCCTCGACCTGCTTGATCTCGTTCTGCAGCGCCTCGATGTGCTGCTGCGAGTCGGTGTAGATGCGCTGCCGCTCCGCCCGGACCTGCTCCTTCGCCTCGATCTCCGCGAGGAGCGCCTCGGTCGGCCGGCCGGCGTGGAGGGCGTCGTCGTACTTGAAGCGCAGCTCCTCGAGCTCGCTCTTGATGAAGCGCAGGTTCAGGTCCTTCGACTGGTCCTCTTGCTGCGCGCGCCGGAGCTCGCGCTGGAGGTCGGCGATCTTGCGCGCGTTCTCGCCGGACGACACGCTGGCGTGAGCGTCGGCGAGCGCCTTCGTCGCCTGCCGGTAGGCGGGGTCGGCGTCGAGCCGCTGCTGCTCGGCGGCGATCGCGTCCTCCAGGCGCCGGATCTCCAGGCGGTTGAACTCCGCCTGGTACTTCTTCCACGGCCGGCGGAAGATGTTGTCGTCGGCGATGCACCAGAGGGCGCCGACGAAGAGCAGCAGCGAGGTGACGAGCCAGACGGCGCCGTAAGACCGCTTCTCGTCGTCGATCGGGGTGTCGCGGCGGGGCATGCTAGCTCAGGCCCGGCGCTCGAGCAGGCGACCCACCCAGAAGAGGGCGCACCCGGTCGCCGCCATGTAGAGCTCCTTCCACTGATCCCCGTGCGCCACGCCGACCCAGAGCCCGAGGCCGACGTCGGCAAAGCCGATCGCCTGCAGGAGCTTCGCGAAGAGGAGCACCGGACCCCGCCATCCGTGGCGCGCGCACGCCGTCAGATGTTGATGCTGAAGTACGGCGTCTTCAGCACCATGATGTACTTGATGTTGAGGAGGTGCCGCATCAGCATCTTGGCGACCACCGCCCACATGTTGAGGAAGAGGAAGCCCGTCAGCCCGAAGCGCGCCCACCCCCAGCGCTCCATGAACGCGGAGAAATTCGCGCCCTGCACCCACCGGCAGAAGGCGTAGAAGCCCACGTAGCCGACGACGAAGTAGCCGCCGACGATCAGTGCGCCGACGAGGGTGGCCATGGTCTCGTCGCGCACGCCGAGCAGGAAAGGGAGGTCGACGTTGGTGAGCGCCTCCACCTTGTGGGGGTCCCACTTCTCCCAGAACCAGAACCAGTTCCACCCGGGGCCCCGCAGGAACGTGCCGATGATGATCAGCGACACCCAGAGGATGTGGAAGCCGACGATGAACGTCATGATCTCCCACTTCCGGTCCTTCCAGCAGTAATAGCCGTTCCCCTTCGGGTTGATGTCGAGGTACGGGATCACCATGAGGCCGAGGATGATGAAGGTGGGCAGCACGACGCCGGCATGCCAGGGGTCGAAGAAGACGAGCATCTCCTGAAGGCCGAGGAAGTACCACGGCGCCTTCGACGGGTTCGGCGTGCGCGTCGGGTTGGCCGGCTCCTCGAGCGGCGCGTCGACGAGCAGCGACCAGACGATCAGCAGGATCATCACACCGCACGCGATCAGAAACTCGTTGCGCACGAGGTGGGGCCAGGTGTGGATCTTGTCGTCGCCGGGGCCGGTCGCCTTCTTGATCGGGACCTCGATCTGCTTGGCGCCGGACGGTACGGCCTTCAAGGGAGTCGCCATGGCTTCCTCAGGTGTTCTCGCGCTCGGCGCTCCGGCGTGCCGACCAGAAGAGGGCGACAATGATCAGGACGAAGACGAGCGGGACGGTGAGCACGCGGCCGCGCGGGAAGACGAACGTCAGCACGATCAGGATGATGGTGCCGATGATGCCCTTCGCCTCCGGCGGCATCTGTCCTACAGGGCCGGGCCCGAGAACCCGTCGCGCCGGATGCGCCAGAAGTGGACGGCCATGAAGAGGCTCGCGACCAGCGGGATGAAGATGCAGTGGAGGATGTAGAAGCGCAGGAGCGTGTGCGGACCGATCTCGCCGCCGCCGAAGAGGAAGGCGCGGGCGTCGTACACGTTGTTGAGTCCCGGGATGAGTTCGTGTCCCGGGCCCTCGTGCCCCAGGAGCGGTGTAGCCCGTCCCATGTTCGATCCCACCGTGACCGCCCAGATCGACAGCTGATCCCACGGCAGGAGGTAGCCCGTGAAGGAGAGCAGCAAGGTCAGCACGAGCAGGATCACGCCCACCACCCAGTTGAACTCGCGCGGCGGCTTGTAGGAGCCGGTCAGGAACACGCGGAACATGTGCAGCCAGACCGCGATCACCATGCCGTGCGCCGCCCAGCGGTGCATGTTCCGCATGAGCATCCCGAACGGCATGTCGAACTCGAGGTACTTCATGTCGGCGTACGCATACTCCGCCGTCGGGCGGTAGTAGAACATCAGGTAGACGCCGGTGACGACCGTCACCAGGAACATCATGAAGGTGATGCCACCCATGCACCAGGTGAAGCGCAGCCGCGTGGCATGACGGCGCACCTTCGAAGGGTGCAGGTGGAGCCACACGTTCCCCGACACCATGAGGATGCGGTTGCGGGGTGTGTCGTCGTAGCCGTGGCGGAAGATCGACTTCCAGACCTCCGACTCGGTGACCTGCTCCTTGATCTCGTCCCACTTCGACATCAGTCTCCTTCGCTCAGACCTTGAGGAACGCGCCGGGCTTGGTCCACTCGCCCTTCTCGTAGAGGTACTTGACGCTCTTGTCGATGAGCAGCTGCCCGTCCTCGGCCCGCGTGATGCGCAGCCGCTCGAGCGGGCGCGGCGCCGGCCCCTCGAAGTTGACGCCGGTCTTGTAGAAGCCGCTCCCGTGGCACGGGCACTTGAACTTGTTCTCGGCCGCGAGCCAGCGCGGCGTGCAGCCGAGGTGCGTGCACTTGGCGAACAGCGCGTAGAGCCCCACCTCGGTGCGGATGATCCAGACGCGCTGGTCCTTCTTGAACTTCTCGCTGACCTCGCCGATCGCGTAGTCGGTCGGCAACCCCGCCTTGAACGTCGACGGCGGCGTGAACAGCACGCGCGGGAACGCCGAGCGGATGGCGGCGAGGAGCGTGACGCCCGAGAAGGCGGTGAAGACGCTCCACCCGAAGCGTCCGAACACGTCGCGCCGCGACCATAATCCCCCGAGCGCGGCGCGCTCGCGCGCGCGTTTGTCGCGCTCGCGCTGCTGCTCGACCCGCCGCCGCGCCGCGAGCGCCTCCTGATCCTCCGCCTGCGCCTCTCCCTTCGCCATCAGTGGCAATTCCCCCTCACCTCGACGACATTAGCTCAAGTCGAAACGCGAGCAAGCGGCACCCCGTCTCGCCTCCCCGCCGCACCTCGGGTCCCGCACCTAGCGCCGACGGACCAGCGTGTCGACAAGGCCCCATACGACCATCACCCCCGCCAGCGTGAGCATGACGAGGCCGAAGGGCGCAAAGAGGAGCAGCAGCGGGAGCGAGACCAGGCCGAGCAGGAGGCCGAGGGCGAGGGGGTTGAACGGGGCTGCGCGCGCTCCGGGAGCCTCCCCAGGCGGCGCCTCCGCGAATTCCGTCTCCTCTTTGAGCAGGCCGATCGCATACTCGCGGAGATCTTGCCGGTGCTCGGGGCCCGCGCGGCTCACCACCTCCGCGAGGCGCCGCGTGAGGTCCTCGACTTCGGCGTCGAGCTCGCGCTGTTGCTCCTCCGCGGCGTCCGGCGTGCGCCGATCATCCGTCAAAATCCTTCGCCTTCTAGGCCGCGACGCGGGGCGTTGTCAAACGAGGAACGCGGAGAACTCAGCGAACGGGAAAGGTAATCGTGAGGTCGCGCGCGCCGCGTCGGAGCAGCAGCCGGATGGGCTCGCTCGTCGTGCGTGCGCCCGCCCGGTCGGCGAGCTCGCCCACCGAGTGGACGGGCTCGCCGTCGAGTGCCGTGATCACGTCGCCGCGGAGCGCCTCGTGCGCGGGGGCGTCGTCGCCGACGTCGGAGACGAGCACTCCCTTGGCCTCGGGCGCCTTGAAGAAGACGGCGATCTCGGGAGTCAGGTCCTGGAGGGTGAGGCCCCAGAGGTGCGCCGCCGCGGGCGTGGCGTGCGCGGCGCGCGACTTCACGAAGACCTCGTCGGCCACCAGGATCGGCCCGTGCAGCCGGAGCGCGAGCGCGATGGCGTCGCTCGGCCGCGCGTCGAGCGAGATGTCCTTCCCGTCGGCGCCCGCGAGGTGGAGGGTCGCGAAGTAGGTGTTGTCCCGCAGGTCGCCGATCACGACGCGGTCGAGCCGGGCGCCGAGGCTCTCGACGAGCCGCTTCATCAGGTCGTGCGTGAGCGGCCGCGGCAGCGGCACGCCCTGTATCTCGGCGGCGATCGCCTGCGCTTCGAAGGGGCCGATCCAGATCGGCAGCTCGCGCCCACCCTTGCCCTTCTCGACGAGCTGCACGACCGGCGAGCCGGTCGTCGGATCGAGCCGGACGTCGCGCACCTCGACCTCGACCGGTGCCGCCGCGGCCCACGCGAGGCCGGTTGCCACCGAGACGAGCAGCGCGGAGCGCCCGAGCATTTCCTTGCATTCTACAGGCGCCGCCTGCGGCGGCAATACCGTTTTCAAGTCGGCGGGGCCGCGTGCCGAGATCCCGACCGGGGAACCGATGCGCACCGACCCGAAACGGCAACCGCGCCATGCCCTCGTGCTGGCGGGAGGCGGCATCGTCGGGGGCCTCTACGAGGTGGGGGCGCTGCTCGCGCTCGACGCCCTGCTCGAGGGGTTCACCGTCTGCGACTTCGATCTCTACGTCGGGTCGAGCGCGGGCGCCTTCGTGGCCGCGCTGCTCGCGAACCGCGTGACGCCCGAGCGCCTGCGCGAGACGCTCGAGCACGACCGGCGCACCCTCCCCCGTCTCTCGGGCTCGCAGTTCCTCTCGCTCCCCTGGCGGAGCTACCTCGCCACCCTGCCGCGGCTGGCGGCGAGGCTGCCGCGCGTCGCCGTCGCGCTCTGCGTCAACTGGCGGGAAGCCCTCGTGCTCGAGACGCTGACCTCCCTCCTCGGGCTCCTGCCGCACGGCATCTTCAGCCTCGACGGCCTCGAGGCGTACGTGCGCGACGTGCTGACGCGCCCCGGGCGCACGAACGACTTCCGGCGCCTCAGGCGCCGCCTCTACATCCCCGCCACCGTGCTCAACACCGGCGAGGTCCACGTGTTCGGCGCGACCCCGCGCGAGCGCACGCCGATCTCGGCCGCGGTCGCCGCCTCGGCCGCCGTGCCGCTCCTCTTCGAGCCCGTGCGCATCGACGGCATCGACTACGTCGATGCGGCGGTCACCAAGACCGCGCACGCCGGGCTCGCCGTCGAGTGCGGGGCGCGCCTCGTCGTCATCGTGAACCCCGTCCGGCCCCTGGTGCTCGAGAGCGCCGCGCGCGGGTCGATCCGCGACGGCGGGCCGCTCGCCATCGCGGGCCAGGGCCTCCGCGTCGTCCTCCACCGCCGGCTGCGCGACGGCCTGCGCCGCCACGCGCGCGAGCACGCCGACACCGACCTCGTGCTGCTCGAGCCCTACGAGCGGGACATGCGGCTCTTCGACTATCATCTGATGACGTACGGGCACCGCCACGAGGTCATCCGCCGCGGCTACCGGACCACCGTCAAGACCATCCTCGCCGATTTCGACCGCTACCAGGCGCTCTTCGCCAAGCACGGCATCACGATGGCGTCGCGGGCGGACATCGAGCGGCGGGCGCGGCGCTGGAGCAGCGCGGCGCGGCGGGCGGCGTAGCTCGCGTCGTACCCCGTCGGGTGACGGGCCGGGAGGGCGGAGGTGCTACCGCGCGCGCATGACAAGCGGCCCTTCAGTGCAGGCCCGGTCCGCTCGACCTAGGACGGTCGACGGTGCGCGGCGACCGAAAGTATTAGTTCTCGCGTACAAACGTCCGTGCGGCTGCACCGCAGATTTTTTTATTTTTTTTCTTGACAATCGAAGCTGGGCGGGAGTACGTCCTACCCCGCGTCTTCAGAGCGAGGTCTCCATGTGGAAGCGGGCGCCGCCGGTCAGGGCCTGGGAACATCCAGGCAACTCCCTACGTGATCAGTGAAGGCACGCAGCGGCGCATGGCAAGGAGGCCAAATGAGACCGATGACGGTTGGATTCCGGGGGGCGATCGTGGCACTGGCGCTCATCATCGCCTCCCCCGCACGCGCGCAGTTCAACATCCCCACGACGATCACCAACCTGTCCGGGTTCGGGATCCCGCTCGACGGGATCCTCGTCGAGGCGGCCCAGGGGCATAACGACGACCTCGCGACGTTCGCCGACGGCCAGCTCACCTTCACCGAGGTGGACAGCCTCCCCGAGCTCGGACCGATCTTCAACAGCCGATCGTGCGGCGCCTGTCACTTCCAGCCCGCGCTCGGCGGCTCCGGACAGTTCATCAACGAGGTCCGCGTGCGCAACAACACGGCCGGCGGACCCCTCCACATCTTCGCGAGCGACAACATCCTCCGCGCGGGGCCCCAGAAGCAGGGCACGACGACGATCTTCCCGGCGGGGCTCGAGTCGACGCCTCTCGGCTGCCAGATCACCGCGCCGAAGTGCACGCAGTCGGTCTGTCAGACCGAGGAAGCGAGCCGGACGACATTCGTGACGACGCTCAAGATCTGCAATCCGACGAGCAGCGCGTTCCTCTCCGGCACGAACTGCACGGCCGAGCGGCAGTCGACGCCGCTGTTCGGATTCGGCCTGGTCGAGGCGGTCGCGAACTCGACCTTCGTCGCGATCGCCAACAGCCAACCGCTGGCCATCCGCGGCACGGTGAAGACGGTCGTCGAGCTCGGCGCGACCCGCGTCGCGCGCTTCGGATGGAAGGACGACGTCGCGACGCTGCGCGGCTTCGCGGCGGACGCCTACCTGAACGAGATCGGCATCACCAACCCCGACGCGCCGAACGAGCGCAGCAGCTGCGCCCTCGGCGTCACCAAGTTCGGCGTGCTGCTCGACGCGGCCGACGACCCCGAGGACACGATCCAGAGCGACGGGCGCGCCGACATCGACCGCTTCGCGGACTTCATGCGGGGACTGGCACCGCCGCCGACTCTCAACCAGAGCAACTCCGCCCAGGCGGGGCACACGCTCTTCAACCAGATCGGCTGCGGCGGCTGCCACGTCGAGAGCATCACGACCGCCGCGAACCCTGCCGCCTTCGTTCCGCCGACCAGCGGTGGCGTGCCCATCACCTCGAGCCTGAACAACATCCTCGCCAACCAGACCTTCCACCCGTTCAGCGACTTCCTGCTGCACGACATGGGCTCGCTCGGCGACGGGATCACGTCCGGGGCTGCCGGACCGCGCATGATGCGCACCGCCCCGCTCTGGGGCGTACGCGGCAAGTCGCGCCTCCTGCACGACGGGCGTGCGGAGGAGGTCGAGGACGCGATCAACCTGCACGACGGCCAGGCCGCGGCTGCCGCGGCCCAGTTCCAGGGCCTGACCGACGGCCAGCGGCAGGCGGTCCTCGACTTCCTGAAGACGATCTAAGACGATCTAGGGTCGAAGCCCCGTCGCGCGGCGCGGTGCCGCGCGACGGGGCGATCTCCCCAGTGAGGGTTTCCGTCGCGCTCCTGTCCATCCTCGTTGCGGCCGCGCTCGGGCCGACGGGGACGAGCGCCGGCGATGCAGGCTCGCTCGGTGTCTACGTCGCCGGCGAGCTCGACCAGCAGGGCAAGCTCGCCGAGGCCCTCCCGCTGTACCGGTCACGCGCCGAAGAGACCGGCACCCAGGCCGACCGGCTTCGCTACGCGACGGCGCTGCTTCGCGCCGGGCAGCGCGAGGCCGCCGAGGCCGTCCTCGGAGAGCTTCGTCGCAAGGACACACATGGCGAGAGCGGCGCGGTCGTCGCCTCGAGTCTGCTCGCCGCCGGGTTCCCGGCGCTCGCCGTCCCCCACGCCCGGGCCGCTCACGAGGCTGCGCCGCGCGATCCCGGGAGGACGCTGCTCCTCATCCGCGCCCTCACGGCGGCCGGCGACCGGGAGTCCGCGCGCGCGCTGATCGCCAAGACGCGCGGCGAGGCGGCCCGTTGGGCCGACGGGGAGCGCCTCGAGCTCGCCCGCTGGCAGATCCGGATGGGCGACGTGCGACCGGCCCGCACGCTGCTCGACCGCGAGCCGCCCGAAGTCGTCGGGCAGATGTTCCGCGACTCGATCCGTGCGGACGTCGCGCTCGGGCAGCGCGACTGGCCGGCCGTCTCGGAGCTCCTCGGGCGTGCGGAGCGCCGCGTCCCCGCAGGCCTGACGGGCAAGCGCGTCGCCCGCGCCTGGCGCAACGTGCAGCGCGAGCTCTACAGCGTGCAGCTCCGGCGCGCCCTCGCCCTCTGGCGCGAGGGCCCGCGCGACCGAGCGGTCCCGGAAGCACGCAGCGCGCAGGCGAGCGACGAGGAGTACGTCCGCTCGGCGGCGATCCTCCTCCTCGCCGCGTCGGACTTCGCCGGGGGGCGCCGCGCCGAGGCGCAGGCACGGCTCGACGCGCTCGCCGGCCACGACCGCCGCTTCGCCGACCCGGTCGCGCACCTCCGGAAGGCACTGGCAAGCGACGCCAAGGAGGATCCCGTCGCCCCGCTCCAGGCCGCGCTCGCCGGCGAGGATCGGTCCCTCGAGTTCGTGACCGCACCGCTGGTCGAGAGCCTGCGCGAGTCGCTGGTCACCCCATGAGCCAGCCGCCGTTCACATCGAGGTTCTGCCCGGTGATGAAGCGGGCCTGGTCCGAGAGGAGGAAGTGAACGGCGTGGGCGACGTCCTCGGGGGTGCCACGGAACTTGAGCGACTGGCGCTCGATCACCCGGCGCGCGTAGCCCTCGGGATCGGGATGCACCTGCTCGGCGTCGGTCGGGATGGCGCCCGGGCTCACGGCGTTCACGCGGATGTTGTCGGGGCCGAGCTCGCGCGCGAGCGCGCGCGTCATGCCGAGCAGCGCGCCCTTGGAGGCGACGTACGGCACGAAGTTCGCCCACTCGCCCCCGAGCGTGATGCTGCAGACGTTGACCACGGCACCCCCGCCCCGCGCGCGCATCGACGGGACGAGCGCCTGCACGAGCGCGAAGGCAGCGTGCGCGTTGACCCGCTGGATGCGCTCGTACTCCTCGAGCGTGTAGTCGGCGATCGGCTTGAGCGGCACCACCGCGGCGTTGTTGACGAGGCCGTGGAAGCCATTCACCTCGCGATCGAGCGACAGCGCCTGGCCGCGGGCGCCGGCGAGGTCCGCGAGATCACCCTGCACGAAGCGCACCGGCGCCCCCGTGCCGTCGGCGTTCAGCGCGCCGGCGACGGCCCGGCCGCCCTCGGCGTTGACGTCATGGAGCACGACCCGCGCCCCCGCCGCCCGCAGCCGCCTCGCCATGGCGGAGCCGAGGCCTCCCGCGCCTCCGGTGATCAGCACCGCGCGCCCTTCCATGTCCATGGCTACTCGATCCGCGCCTGCGTCGGGACGATCGCCGCCTGGCGATGCTCGGCCGTCGGTCCCCCGAGATCGATGCTCGCCGACCCGCGGATGTCCGCCGACGACGCGCCCACCATGAACGTGAGCACGCCGGGCTCGGTCACGAACCGCATCTCCGGGTCGTAGAAGGCGAGGCGGCTCGGATGCACCGTGAAGTGGACGGTGCGCCGTTCGCCCGGCGCGAGCGAGACCCACGCGAAGCCGACGAGCTGCCGGTCCGGGCGCGCCACGGATGCCACCTCGTCGCGCACGTAGAGCTGGATCACCTCGTCGCCGGCACGCGTGCCGGCATTGGCGACACGGACCGACACCTCGATGGGCTCGCACGTGCTCGCGCCGCGCACACGGAGCTGGTCGTAGGCAAACGCCGTGTAGCCGAGACCGTGGCCGAAGGGAAAGAGCGGCGTCGCCGGCGAGTCGGTGTAGTCACCGTGAAACGCCGACCGTCCGCCGCCCGCCCGATACCGGTAGTAGACCGGCACCTGTCCCACCGAGCGCGGCAGCGACACGGGGAGCCGCCCGGAGGGATTCACCGTACCGAAGAGCACGTCTGCGATGGCGTTGCCGCCTTCCTCCCCGGGAAGCCAGGCGTAGAGCAGTGCGGCCGCGTGCACCGCGATCCGGGGAAGCGCGAGTACGCGGCCGCCGATCACCACGACGACGGTCGGCGTCCCGGTGGCGATCACGCGGTCGACGAGCTCGGGTTGCGCGCCGGTGAGCCCCAGGTCGGTTGCGTCGCGCGCCTCGCCGACGGTGCAGTCCCCCGTGAGCCCGGAGCGCCCGCCGACGCAGACGATCGCCACGTCCGCGTCCCGCGCCGCCCCCACGGCGTCGGCGATGCCGCGCGGGTCGGGATCGCGAACGTCGCAGCCCCGGGCGTGGAAGACGCGCGTCCCGGACCCGACGGCGTCGCGGATTCCCGCGAGCGGAGTCACGTGCGGCGTGAAATGCGCTGGCGCCGGAAGATGCATGATCTCCAGGTGCGCCGGGTAATGATAGTCGCCCTGCAGGAGACGCGGGTCGTCGGCGGTGGGGCCGACGACGGCGATCGTCCGCCGATCCGCGCCGAGCGGCAGCACCCCGGAGTTCGTGAGCAGGCAGCACGAGCGCGCGGCAACGGTCCGCGCCAGCGCGCGCTGCTCGGCCGTGTCGTACACCCGGCCCGCCGCGCCGGCGTCGGCGTAGGGCCGCTCGAAGAGCCCGAGCTGGAGCTTCTGCCGCAGCACGCGACGCGCCGAGCGGTCGACGAGCGCCTCGCTCACCTCGCCCGTACCGACCAGCGCCGCGAGCTCGCGATAGCAGTCGAGGACCGGCAGCTCGAGGTCGAGGCCGGCCTCGAGCGCCTGGCGCGCCGCTTCGCGCCTGCTCCCCGCCGTCCGGTGGGCAAATTCGAGCAGCGCGACGGCGAAGTAGTCGGCCACCACGACGCCGTCGAAGCCGAGCTCGTCGCGCAGCAGGCGGGTGAGGATCTCGGCGGCGCCGGCGCACGGCAAGCCGTCGACGGAGCTGTAGGAGTTCATGACGCTGGCGAGCCCGGCGTCGCGGATCGCGGCGGCAAACGGCTCGGCGAACACCTCCCGCAGCTCGCGCGGGCCGACGTGCACCGGGGCATGATTCATCCCGCCCTCGGGCAGCCCGTAGGCGAGGAAGTGCTTGCCCGTGCAGACGACGCCGCCGCCGAGGTCGTCGGTCTGGAGACCGCGCACGTAGGCCGTCCCGAGCACGCCCGCGAGGTAGGGGTCCTCGCCGTAGGTCTCCTCCACGCGGCCCCAGCGGGGGTCGCGCGCCACGTCGAGCACCGGCGAGAGCGTGTGTCGCGCGCCGACCGCCAGCATCTGCTCGCGAATCACGCCGGCGACGGCCTCCACGAGCGCCGGGTCCCAGGTGGCCGCGAGACCGATCGCCTGGGGGAACACGGTGGCGTCCCGCGCACAGAGGCCGCCCACCGACTCCTCGTGCACGATCGCCGGGATGCCGAGCCGCGTGTCCTCGACCAGGAAGCGCTGGATGTCGTTCAGGAGCCGCGCCCTCGCCGCTGGGCCGAGCGCCGTGGACGCGCCGATGCGCGTCACGTGTCCCGTGCCATGCCGCAGCCGGACCCGAGCACGCTCGACGTCGAAGCCGTCGTCCGTGATCAGCTCGGTCACCCACACGCCGCCCAGCTGCGCGAGCTTCTCGTCGAGCGTCATGTGCCGCAGGAGATCCTCGACGCGGGCGTCGAGGGAGGCGCTCGGGTCGCGGTAGAGCGGGGTGGCGCCCACGACGACCTCGACCTCGCCTACGGTGCGGCGGTGCCGTCGAAGTACGTGAGCGCCTTGTTGAGCGCGGCAATGCCGATCTGGTCGCCGACGCGACGTCCCGTGAAGTCGTCCGCCTCCACGTGGATGCCGCCCCACAGGCGCGACTGCCCGGCCTGGTCGGCGGCGTCGAAGTAGCGCGCCCACTGGAGCGTCACGTCCCCGGACGGCCCGGCCTCGAACTGCAGGAACCCGTTCTGCCGCACGACGAACTCGCCGAGTCCGCCGGGGAAGAACTCGCTGCCCGTGATGAGCGTCAGCACCTCGGCGGCGGAGCGGCTGAACGTGCTGTGGCCCGAGAAGTAGCCGGGGAAGGCCGGCGTGACGAACGTGGCGCGTTGATACGGCACCCATCCCTTTGCCAGCACCCATCGCGTGCCGCTGTGCTGCGTCTTCGGATCCGCCGGCCCGCCGGGCCACGCGACGATCGCGACGTCGCCGAGCTGCGCGCCCGCGGCGACGAGGTCGGCATGGCGCTCGCCGGCGGCAGAGCTCTCGGCCGTGATGAGCTCGATGACCCCCGGCTCGAGGGGGAGCCCCATGGGGTGGAACGACGCCTGCCCCGAGTCGGACGACTGGCCCTTCTTCCCCATGTAGCGGATCATGGTGATCGGCCGCACGCCGTCGTACTTGCGCTTCGCCCCCCAGCAGGCGATCGCCGCATCGTGCACCGCGGCATTGAGGGCGAGGTAGGTCTTCACGTCCCACTCGAGCGGATCCAGCACGGGCCCGGCGCCGCGGAACCGCCGCTCGAATCCCGCCGTGTCGGCGACCGAGTTCGCGAGCACGTTCCAGTGTCCGGGCGGTGTCTCCGACGTCGGGCCGTCGGCCCAGTACTCGGCGATCAGACGGCCGAAGTCGCCGCGCTTGACGAGCTCGGGCGTGTAGGGCTGCCCGGTCGCCGGGTTCACGGGGTAGCCGTGGCCGTCGTTCGTGCCGAGGGGGTTGTTGCCGAGGGACGCCGGCGAGATGTCGATCATCGTCGGGTCGTCGGGGGTCAGGCGGCTGCTCAGCTCGATCACCTGCTGCACCTGCGCCTTGAAGGTGAGGTCCGTGGCGTCGCCCAGCCCGGTGAGCTGCGGCTGCGGCCCCGGGTCGAGGTAGAGGTCGGTCGGGTTCGCCCGCGTCAGCGCAAACGGCGTCACGTCGCCCCACTGGGAGCCGACGAACGTCTGGATCTTGCCGGGGAGCGGCACGCCGTTCTGGCCGATCATCTTGTCGAGCGCGAGCGGCTGCCAGCGGTTCGGGTCGGCGACGGTCGCGAAGTCGATGTCGGGGACCTTCACGATCAACGGCTGATTCACCGGGTGGTAGCTCGGGTCGGCGTAGTTGCCGTCCTCGTTCGAGCCGTCGGTCTTGCCGGAGGCGATCACGGCCGCTGCGATCCGATTGCCGAGGGCGGCCGGGCCCGAGCCCGTCGTGTCGGTGAACGTCTTGTCGAGACCGAGGGCGTTCAGGCGGGTGTCGAAGCTCACCTGCGACGCGCCGGCGTTGAGCGCGAGATCGGGCGAGTAGCGTTCCGAGAGGACGCGGTAGGCGGCGAAGCTGATCGCGATCGCGCGGTCGCGCTCGACGTCGGTCGAGGTGGCGCGCTCGTGCGTCAGGTAGGGCCTGGCGGTGGCGTCGTACGCGGCCCAGGCATCGTACATGGCCACGGAGACGTGAAAGAGGTTGCGTGCGTGGACGGGCGGCCGGGGGTTGTCGCGGCGGATGGCCGCCAGCATCTCCTCGTCCCATTGCCGGGCCACCGACTGGGTGGTGACGGGGCGCTCACCACAGTATCGCGTCGCAATCCCGACGTCGTTGAACTGGTGGCAGGCCCTGCCGACGTGATCGCCGCCGTTCACGGCGTTGCACGTCCCGCAGGAAGCCTGAAAGCCGACGCAGGCGAAGAGGTCCGGCAGTGCGTCGGCAGCGCACTCGCCCGGCGCGGCGGCGGCGAGCGCGACGCCCTCGCATTTCCTGCTCACCAGCGCCTGGGCGGCATTCCGGGTCCGCGCGAGCCGGCCCGTTTCGACCCCCACGCAGGTCTGGAGCGCGAGTGCCGACGTCGCGCCGTGCCGGAGCTTGAACCGCTTGCAGCGGTTGAACTCCCCCAGCTCGGCCAGGGTCACGAGCGCGAGCCCCTTCGCGGCCGCGATCTGGCAGCCGGCCGCGGCGCGATCGGTGGCCGTGGTCTTGAGCACCGCGGCCAGCTCCGGACCGAAGACCGCGTGCAGGCGCAGCGGCGCCGCGAAGGCGTCGTTCACCTCCTGCGCGCTCTGCGGGCCGAAAGGGGGCGCCTCCCGACACTTGCGGCCGGCGACCGCGACGGTCCTCCGCTCCGCGCGGCCCACGGCGCCACCGCGGTCGGCCGCCAGGCACTGGTCGGCGGTCTCGCCTCCCGCGAGCTTGCCGGTGCACGCGTCGCGCACGCAGCGCGTGGCCGCGGCAACGCTGACCGCTGCGACGTGCGCCCCCGCCGCGTTGAGCGCGAGCATGCAGGCGACCTGCTTCCTCGTCGGCCCGTCGGCCTGAGCGGCCGGGACCAGGAAGACACCGACGGCGGCGAGGATTGCCGGGTATGGGAAGCGGCGCGGCACGGAATGCTCTGCCCGTTCAGTGGGTACCAGATTGAGAGGAACGACTCCATCGGACTGACAATGGCGCCATGCCGCCAGCGTTGTTTGACCCGCGCCTTGCTCTGAGGTCCAATGACACGTGGGGGACCCAGGGATGGAGGCGGCGCGGCGGCACAGCATCCTCGTCATCGACGACGAGCCCGACGTGGTGGAGAGCGTCCGCGATCTCCTCCGGCTCGACTACCGCGTCCTGGGCGCCACGCGCGCCCGCGAGGGCATCGGCATCCTCGCGCAGGAAGCGATCGACGTGGTGATGACCGACCAGCGGATGCCGGAGATGACGGGCGTCGAGCTGCTGCATCACGTGCGCGAGACCCATCCGGATGCCATTCGCCTGCTGTTCACCGGCTACGCCGACATCCGCGCCGTCATCGACGCCATCAACCGCGGCAGCGTCTACCGCTACATCACCAAGCCGTGGGACCCGGACGAGCTGCAATCGATCATCCGGGACGCGGTCGAGCGGCACGACCTCATCGAGGAGCGCCAGCGGTTGCTTGCCGAGCTCGAGCGCAGCAACGAGGAGCTCCGGGCGGCCAACGCCGCGCTCGCCCAGGCCAGCGAGCTGAAGTCGAGCTTCATCCAGGTGGCGAGCCACGAGCTGCGGACGCCGATCACGATCCTCCTCGCCCTCACCTACCTGGTGAAGCGTGCCCCCAGCGTCCCGGAGCCGCTGAACAGCTGGCTCAGGGGCATCGTGAACGCGACCGATCGGCTCCACCACCTGGTCGACCAGCTCACCACGATGCTGTCGCTCGAGCGCTTCGAGCGGCCGCTCGTCCGGCGGCCCGCGTCGCTCTCCGGGTTGCTGCGGGAGGCCGCGAGCGACGTGCGGCCGTTCGTCGATCTGCGCGGCCAGACGCTCGCCTGCGACTTCGACGACACGCTCGGGACGATCGACGTGGAGGCGCCGAAGATCCGCGACGCCCTCAACCACCTGCTGCTGAACGCCATCAAGTTCACCCCCGACGCCGGGCGCATCACGCTGCGCGCCCGCCGGACGCCGGAGCAGGGCGCCGAGATCGAGGTCGTCGACAGCGGCGCCGGGATCGACGCGGCGAGCCTGCCCCGCATCTTCGAGCCGTTCTTCACCGCCTTCGACGTCTCGCGGCACGCCTCGGGCGTGTTCGAGTACGACCGCCGCGGGCTCGGGCTCGGGCTGAGCGTCATGAAGGCCTTCGTCGAGATGCACGGCGGGTCCGTGAGGGTGCGGAGCCAGGTGGGGCGCGGGTCGACGTTCACGGTCGTCCTGCCACCCGGTCCGCGCGTCGCCGGTCCGCGCGTCGATTGACCCGCGGACCGCATCGTCAAAAAACTGCACGTCCCGTCCGCTCTGGTACGATCCGAGCGACGTGAGCTCGCGGCGGCGGGCCTCCGCAGGCGGCACGCATTCTGCTCCCCGCCGCCGCCGTGCGACACCCGTTCGCCTCTCTGGGCGCCCTCCTCTGCATCATGTGCTGTGGCATCGGCGCAGCCGGGGCGACCGTCCTCGTCCCGATGAGCGATGCCGACCTGGTTCGCACCTCGCACCTGATCGTCGTCGGTCACGTGCGGCGGATCGAGACGCGCGAGCTGCGCGACGGCCGCCTGCTCACCGAGATCGCACTCGCCGTCGAGCAGACGCTCAAGGGCAGGCTCCGCACCGGCAAGGTCGTCGTCACGTCGCCCGGCGGGCGCATCGGAGAGCGGAGCGTCCAGGTCTACGGGGCGCCGAGCTTCGCCGCCGGCGAGCGCGTGCTCGTCTTCCTCAAGCGCACGCCGGAAGGCCGCCTGCGCACCAACGCCCTCGCCCTCGGGAAGTACCATCTCGACCGGGCGTCGGTGGCCGTGCCGCTGGCGCGCCGCACCGAGCCCCGGCTGGACGCCCGTCACCTGGGCGCGTTCGTGACGCAGCTGCGGGCGCTGGCAGCGTCCGAGCCTCAGGACACGATGCCGTCCGGGCGCGCCGCCTCGCGGCGTGACGAGGTGCTGCAGCGGGCGGTGACCGAACGCTTCACCTTCCTCGGCAACCCGCCCGTGCGCTGGTTCGACGGCGCCGTGACGTTCCGGGTGGCGAACGCGGAGCCGGCGCTCGGCCAGGCGACGACGTTGGCGGTCGTCGGCGGCGCGTTCGCGGCCTGGACGAACGTCGCATCGGCCTCGATCGTGCTCGGGGCCGGACCCGCCACGGTGCCCGCGCGCTCGGTCGCCGGCGGCGTCTGCGACGGCGTCAACACGATCCAGTTCGACGACCCCTTCGGCGAGGTGAACGACATGGTGGGGTGCTCGGGCGTCCTCGCCATCGGCGGCTTCTGCAGCTCCGGCGAGCAGATGACCGTCAACGGCATGACCGTGCACCGCATCGTCGAGGGCGACGTCACGCTGAACAACCGCGTCGGCTCGTGCTTCGGGGCGACGAACACGGCCGAGGTCCTCACCCACGAGCTCGGACACGCGATCGGCCTCGCCCACCCCTCGCAGAACTTCAACGAGCCGAACCCGGTCCTCAAGGACGCGACCATGTTCTTCGTCGCCCACTTCGACGGGCGCGGCGCCTCGGTGCACGCCGACGACGTGGCCGGCGTCTCCGCCCTCTATCCCGTCGCCGTCGCCGACGCCGACGGGGACGGCATCCCCAACGCGGCCGATCGCTGTCCCGGGACGCCCGCCGGCGCCGCCGTCGGCGGCGACGGCTGCGCGTGCGCCGATCCGGGGCACGCGTCGTGCGACGACGGGAACGCCTGCACGAGCGACCGCTGCGACCCCGCGACCGCGGCGTGTGTCCATGCCGCTCGTCACGACGGCATCTGCGACGCCGCCGACGACAGCGACGGCGACGGGCTGGTCGACCTGGTCGACCTCTGCCCCAACACCCCCGGCGGGCACGCGGTCGATGCCACCGGGTGCGCGTGCGGCGAGGCCGGGCACGCGTCGTGCGACGACGGCGACGCCTGCACCGAAGATGCCTGCGATCGGGCCACGGCGGCCTGTGTCCACACGCCGCGCGATTGCAGCGACGGCGATCCCTGCACCGCGGACAGCTGCGATCCGCGGAGCGGCTGCCACCACGCGGCCGAGCCCGACACCGACGGCGACGGCGTCTGTGACCCGATCGACCCGTGCCCGCGCGTCCCCCACGCCGACCCGACCGACGTCGACGGGGACGGCATCGGCGACGCCTGCGAATGCCGGGACGCGAGCCCGGGCCGCTGCATCCCCGCGCTCGGACAAGCGAGCCGCCGCTGCGCGGTGGAGTGGCGCCCGATGGCGCGGCCGGTCTACAGCCGCGGCCTGCCCGCGTCGATCGTCCGCTGCACCGACGGCGATCAGGCGTGCGACCTGGACCGGGTAGCCGGCCAGTGCACGTTCCGCGTGCTCGTCTGCATCGACAACACGGACCCGCGCTTCCCTTCCTGCGCGGCGCCGGAGACGGACGCCGTGCAGGTCGTGTCACCGGGCACGCGGCGTGGAACCGACCGCGTGAGCGCCGCCAACACCGCCGCCCTGTCCGATGCGCTGGACCGCCTCACCGGGGTCCCCGACGAGTGCACCGCCCCCGTCGCGCTGGTCGTCCCGACGCGCGGCAAGCGACCTGGCGGCCGCGCCGTCGCGCTCCGCGCGCGCACCCGGGCGGGCACCGTGCAGTCGAGGCTGCGGCTCGTCTGCGACCCGGCACGCTGAGCTCGCTCGTCACCCGCGACGCCTACGGGACTCCCCGCGCGCCACCGCACAGCAAAGCGCAACTTTTCTAACCGAAGCCAGCGCCCGAGACCCGCCGACGCGGCCGTCCCGTCAGGGAATCCCCTCGCTCCGGTTCGGGAAAGAGCCAATTTACGGCGCCGCCGGCGCCCGCGATGATCGCTCCGCCAAACGGGAGACGCCCGGTGGGCAGAGAGGATCATATGAAGATCGCTTCGCTGGGTCGTTCCCGTCGCATGTCCATCCGTCTCGGAGTCGCCGCCGCGGTCTTGGTCGGCAGCGGCGTCGGCGCCTGGGCCATCGTCACCGAGGTGAGCCTGGTCGAGAAGCTCCAGGGCGGGGTGATCGAGCACGCCGACCAGGCGGCGCTCCACGCGATGCGTAACCGCGACGCCTACCAGGACGCGTTCACGCACGGCGACGCGATCTTCTCGGACCTGTTCAACGCCGTCGACGGCGCCGGAGCGAACGTCGGCAACGGCGCCCGCTTCACCCGCTTCCCGCGGCCGGATCTGGTCGGGCAGGACGCCGAGGGACGCCTGATGTGGGCCAGCCACATCCCGAAGCGGATAACCGGCCCGGACACCAACTCGTGCAACAGCTGCCACAGCCTCGGGGGCGGTGACGGCGCCGGAGACACCGGCAGCAACGTGATCCGCGACCCCGGGCGCACCGGGAACCCCGCGCTGTGGATCAGCCGCAACGCGCCGCACGTGTTCGGCCTCGGCGCCATCCAGCGACTCGCGGAGGAGATGACGACGAAGCTCAAGGGGATCCGCGCCGACGCCCAGCAGGCCGCGTGCACGTCCGGCGCGCCGGTGACCGCGGCCTTGACGGCGAAGGGCACCAGCTACGGCTCGATCACCGTCAGCTGCGACGGCACCGTCGACACCTCGGCGATCGAGGGTCTCGACAAGGACCTGATCGTCAAGCCCTTCCAGTGGAAGGGCTCGAAGAAGTTCATCCGCGACTTCGTCCGCGGCGCGGCCACCAACGAGGTCGGCATGCAGGGCGTCGAGCTCGTGGGCGAGGGGGTGGACGGCGACGGTGACGGCGTGGTCGACGAGCTGACCGTGGGCGATGTGACCTCCCTGGCCATGTACCAGGCGTCCCAGCCGCGCCCCGTGACCAAGCTCGAGCTGGCGAGCCTCGGCCTGATGCAGCTGTCCGACGACGAGAAGGCCGCGATCAAGCGCGGGACGGCCGTCTTCAGCGACCTGCAGTGCGACACCTGCCACAAGCCGCAGATGAAGATCAGCAACCCGACCTTCAGCGAGCCGAGCCAGATGGCCGAGTACCGCGACGCCAAGTTCCCGAGCGGGGCGGACCCGGTGTCCGTGGGCGTCGACCCCGCGCACCCGATCACCTTCGACCTCACCAAGGACACGCCCGAGAACGTGCTCACCGGAGCTTCGTGCGAGCAGTGCAAGGCGCTGGGGGACCACACGATCCACCTCGGCGCCTTCAAGAAGGACTCCTCGGGGCGGGCCATCGTCAACCTCTACGGCGATCTCAAGCGCCACGACATGGGGCCGGGGCTGGCCGAGGCCGTCGACGAGGTCGGGACGGGCGCCTCGGTGTTCCTGACCCGGACCCTCTGGGGCGTCGGGAGCACCGCGCCGTACCTCCACGACGGGCGCGCCTCCACGCTGACCGAGGCCATCATCGAGCACGGCGGCGAGGCCGCCGCCGCGCGCGACGCCTTCACGGCCGCGTCGTCCCGCGAGCAGGCCGACCTGATCGCGTTCCTGAACAACCTCGTCCTGTTCAAGCCCAACTGACATCCGCGAGCTCGATCGGGGGCATGGTGCGCATCGCGCCATGCCCCCGCGAACAGCGCCGAGCTCGACCCAACCGTTTGATCGCCCGCGTCATCTGGCGTATGGAGCCACGTCCCCTACAGCATGGCGCTCGTGCGGCGACATCGGCGCGCGATCGAGCTCGCGTTGCTGGCGCTCGTGGCCTACCTCGGCGCGCTCGGCGTGAGCACCGCGGTGCGTGGCGCGTTCGAGTCGGCGCCTCCGGACACGCCGGACCCTAGCACCTCGGCCGATGCGGCGTCGCCTGCGCTCGCGCCGCTCGCCGCCTACGCCGTGATCGCCGAGCGCGACCTCTTCAACCCGCCGCATGGGACGGCAGCCCCGCGGGGCCGCGGCGCGACTTCCAGCCGCCTGCAGCTCTGGGGCGTCGGCTTCCGCGGCGGCGAGGCCCGCGCCGTGATCGAGGACACGGCGAGCCACCACCAGGACCTCTACCGCGTGGGCGATTCGGTCGGAGGCGCGCGCCTCGCCACGATCGACTGGGATCACGTGACGCTCGCGCATCCTCAGGGCGAGGAGACGCTCGAGCTCGCGACGGCCGAGCCCGAGGCTTCGCCGCCGGCCGACGCCCGACCGGCCGACGCGCCGCAGGCCGCGCGTGCCGACGCGCACATCCGGCGCACGGCCGAGAACGCCTTCGTGGTCGACCGGCGCGAGATCACGGGGGCCGCCGACAACATGAGCGGGCTCTTGACGCAGCTCCGCGCCGTCGCCGAGGTGACCGAGGGACGGCCCGCCGGCTTCCGCCTCTTCGAGATCGCGGCGGGGAGCCTCTTCTCGCGGCTCGGCCTCCAGGATGGGGACGTCGTCCAGCGCGTGAACGGCACGGCGATCGGCGACCCGGCCGCGCTCTTGGGCTTCCTCCAGCGCCTGCGGACCGAGCCCCGGGTCGCGCTCGACATCGTGCGCGGCGGCGTGCCGCGCACCCTCGTCTACGACCTCCGATGAGGCGCGCCCTCGCCAGCCTCCTCTTCCTCCTCGCCTCCGCCGCCCGCGCGGCCGACGAGGCCACCATCGCGCTCAACTTCCAGGACGTCGAGCTGCCCGTGCTGGCGAAGTTCGTGAGCGAGGTGACCGGACGGAACTTCATCATCGACGACCGCGTGCGGGGGAAGGTGACGATCCTCTCGCCGACGCGCATCACCGCCGACGAGGCCTACGTGGTCTTCCAGTCGGTGCTGCAGGTGAAGGGCTTCACCACCGTGCCGAGCGGCGCGTTCGTGAAGATCCTGCCGGCGCGCGACGCACTCGCCGCGGGCACGCATGCGGCCGACGAGGTCGTGACCCGGATCCTGCCACTCCGTCACGCCGAGGCGACGGCGCTCGTCCCCGTCCTCCAGCCGCTGGTCTCCAAGGACGGCCTCGTGACGCCGTATCCCGCCACCAATACGCTCGTCGTCGTCGACGCCGCCGCCAACGTCGAGCGGGTCGCGGGCCTCCTCCACGACCTCGACGCGCCGTCGAGCGAGCGCGCGGTGGAGATGGTCTCGCTCCGCTTCGCCCCCGCGGACGAGCTCGCGCAGCGGCTGCGGGAGGCCTTCGCCGGCGAGGGCGCGGGTGGGCGCGGGCTGCGCGCCATCCCCGACCCGCGCACCGACACGCTCGTCCTCGTCGGCACGCCCGACGAGGTGCGCCGCGCGCGCGCCGTCGTGGCCCGCCTCGACGCGGCGCCGACGCCCGGCGCGACGCGGGTCAACGTCTATCCGCTCCGCTACGCCGACGCCCCGAGCCTCGTCCGCGTCCTCTCGCAGCTGGTCGGCGGCCCCGCGCCGCCCCCTGCGGAGCCACGCCCGCACGGCAGCTCGCTGGCGCGCGGCGGGATGCTCCGGACGGAGAGCGCGCTCGGCTACGACGGCGGGCTCGGCGCACCGCCGCCCGCCGCCGTGCCTCCGCCGGCGCAGCCGGAGCCCGCCTCGGCCGGCGCCGCGGCCGCCATCCCGCTCGCGGCGCCGGTCCGGATCACCGCCGACCCCGCGACCAACACGCTCATCGTGAGCGCGACACCCGAGGACTGGGAGACGCTGCGCGCCGTCATCGAGAAGCTCGACGTGCGCCGCCGCCAGGTGTTCGTCGAGGCGATCATCCTCGAGGCGACGATCGACAAGCTGCGCTCCCTCGGCGTCGAGTTCCAGGCCGGTACCGCGTTCGACGGGCACCGCGCCCTCGCCCAGGCGAACCTCTCGCTGCCGCCGGGCGGGGCGCTCGCCGATCCGACCTCGCTCCCGGGTCTCATCCTCGCGGCAGCCAGCAACCACATGGTCAAGCTGCCCGACGGCCGCGAGGTGCCGGCGCACACGGTGCTGCTCACGGCGCTCGAGACCGACTCCGACCTGAACGTCCTCTCCGCGCCGAACATCGTCACGACGGACAACGAGGAGGCCGAGATCGTCGTCGGCCGCAACGTCCCCTTCGTGGCGAGCCGCGCCACCAGCGCCACGAACCTGCAGAACCTGTTCACCACCATCGAGCGCCACGACGTCGGCATCATGCTGCGCATGACGCCGCAGATCACCGCCGACGACTTCGTCCGCCTGACACTCTTCGAGGAGGTCTCGGACATCGACCCGACGTCCGTCGGCGACCCGACGCAGGTCGGGCCCACCACCACGGTCCGCACCGCGAGCACGGCGGTCGCGGCGCGCGACGGGCAGACGGTGGTGATCGGCGGTCTGCTCGCCGACACGCTCCGCCAGGACGAGCGCTCGGTCCCGTATCTCGGGAAGATCCCCGTCCTCGGCGCCCTCTTCCGCAAGCGCGACGGCCGGCGCATGAAGACGAACCTGCTCGTCTTCCTGACGCCGCACGTGATCGCCTCGGACGAGCAGATGGCCGACACCTCGGTCGAGCAGCGCGAGCGGATGCGGGCAGCGATGCCGAAGGCGCTCGGCCGCCGCCCCGAGCTCGCCGGGCCGTCGTGGCAGCCCCGGGGGCGCGGGCCGCGGTGACCGGTCTCGAGGACGCGGCCGCCGCCCGGCTCGCGATCTCGCCCGAAGCGCTGGAGCGCGCCCGCGCCCGGCGGCGCGAGGGCGGCACGCTGGCCGAGGCGCTCGCCGACCTCGGGGCCGCCGATTCCGGCGCCTTCACCCGCGCCCTCGCCGACGTCGCCGCCCTGCCCTTCGTGCCCGTCCCGCCGGCGCTGCCGGCGCGCGAGCTGGTCGACGCCCTGCCCATGCCCTACGCGCGCCGCCACCTCGTCCTGCCGCTCGCCCGCGGCCCGGAGGGCCTCGAGGTCGCGATCGGCGATCCGGGCGCGCTCGCGCCGCTCGACGACCTGCGCCTCCTCTACGGCACACGCGTCCTGCCCGTCGTGGTCCCGCCCCCGGCGCTGCGCGACGCGATCACCCGCGCCTACGACGCCGTGGCGCGCTCCGCCGCCGACACCATGGAGGCGATCGAGGAGGAGCGGCTGGAGCTCGCCGACGCGGCCGAAGACGCGCTCGGCGAGCCGCTCGACCTCCTCGAGACGGGCGACGAGGCGCCGGTCATCCGGCTGGTGAACGCGCTCTTCTGCCAGGCGGTCAAGGACGGCGCGAGCGATATCCACGTCGAGCCGTACGAGCGCGCGGTCACGGTCCGCTTCCGCGTCGACGGTCTCCTCCACGACGTGCTCGCCCCGCCCGCGCACCTCCACGCGCGCCTCGTCTCGCGCCTCAAGATCATGGCGCGGCTCGACATCGCCGAGCGGCGGCTGCCGCAGGACGGCCGCATCCGCATTCGCGTCTCGGGCCGCGACGTCGACGTCCGCGTGTCGATCGTGCCGACGGCGTTCGGGGAGCGCGCCGTGCTCCGTCTCCTCGACCGCGCCACGGCGCCGCTGGACCTCGAGCGGCTCGGGCTCGCGCCGGGGCTGGCGGCCGCCGTCGACCAGCTCCTCGGGCAGAGCCACGGCCTCCTGCTGGTCACCGGCCCGACGGGCAGCGGCAAGACGACGACGCTCTACGCCGCGCTTCGCCGGCTCGTCACCGGCGAGCGCAACATCCTCACCATCGAGGACCCGATCGAGTACCAGCTGGCCGGCATCGGGCAGATGCCGGTGAAGCCGGCGATCGGCCTCGACTTCGCGAGCGGGCTGCGCGCGATCCTGCGCCAGGACCCGGACGTCGTGCTGGTGGGCGAGATCCGCGACCGGGAGACGGTGGAGATCGCGCTGCGCGCGGCGCTGACCGGCCACCTCGTCTTCTCGACGCTCCACACCAACGACGCACCCGGCGCCGTCACCCGCCTCCTCGACATGGAGGTGGAGCCCTTCCTGATCTCCTCCTCGGTCCTGGCCGTGCTGGCGCAGCGCCTCGTGCGGCTGCGCTGTGCCGCGTGCGCGGGCGCCGGCTGCAACGGCTGCCTCGGCACCGGATACCGGGGCCGGACGGCGATCCATGAGCTCCTGGTGATCGACGATGCGGTCCGCGCCCTCGTGATGGCACGCGCCGACGCCGCCGCCATCCGCCGCCACGCGATCGCCGCCGGCATGACGACGCTGCGGGACGACGGCCTGGCCAAGGCGCGCGCCGGTCTCACCACCGAGGCCGAGGTGCTGCGCGTGACGCAGGACGAGCGCTGATGCCGGTCTTCGCCTATCGCGCGCTGCGGGCGAGCGGCCGTGCCGAGACGGGCGTGGTCGACGCGACGAGCGTGCGCGGCGCCTGGCAGGCGCTGCGCGCGCGCGGCGTGTTCCCGACCGAGCTGCGTCCGGAGGGGGCGCGCGTGGGCGGGCTCGCGCGGCGAGTCGCGGCCGCCGAGCTGGCGGCGGCAACGCGGCAGCTCGCGACGCTCGTCGCCGCGGGCCTGCCGGTGGCCGAGGCGCTCGAGGCGGTTGCCGAGCAGGCGGACGACTCGGTGCTGCGCCGGGCGATCACGCTCGCACGCGGGCGCCTCGGCGAGGGCGAGCCGCTCGCCCGCGCGCTCGGCGCCAGCCCGCGCGTCTTCTCCGCGCTCTACTGCGACCTGGTTTGCGCCGGCGAGGCGAGCGGCGCGCTCCCGACGGTGCTCGAGCGGCTGGCGGAGCACACCGAGGCGGCGGCGGCGGTGCGGGCCCGGCTCCGGGCCGCGCTCACCTACCCGCTCGTGATGACCGGCGCCACCGGGCTCGTGCTCGCCTTCCTCCTCGTCTGGGTCGTCCCGCAGGTCGCCCAGCTGTTCGCCGACACGGGCACGCCGCTGCCGCTCGCGACGCGCGCGCTCCTCGGCCTGGTGAGCGCCGCGCGCGCCACGTGGTGGTTGGCGCTGCTGCTCGCGCTCGCCGCCGCCGTCGGCTGGCGCCGCTGGATGGCGAGCCCCGCAGGGCGCGCCCGGGTCGACGCCACGCTGCTGCGCCTGCCGGTCGCGGGCCGGCTCCTCGGGCGGGCAGCGGTCGCACGCTTCGCGCGCACGCTGGCGACGCTGGTCGCGAGCGGCGTACCGCTCGAGGCGGCGCTCGACGTCGCGACGGCCGTCCTCGGCAATCGCACGCTGGTCGACGCCGCCACGGCGGTGCGCGAGGCGGTGCGCCGCGGCGAGGCGCTCGCCCCCGCGCTCGGGCGCACGGGCGCCTTCCCCTCGCTCCTCGTTCGCCTGGCCGCCGTCGGCGAGCGGGGCGGGAGCCTCGCCACGTCGCTCGAGCGCGCCGCGAGGAGCTACGAGGCCGAGGTCGACGCCGCCGTGTCGGCGGCCACGGCGCTCCTCGAGCCGCTGCTCATCGTCGCCATGGGCGGCGTGGTGCTGCTGCTCGTCGTCGCCGTGCTGGTGCCGATCTTCGCGCTGAATCAGGTGGTGCGATGAGACGCGGCGGCGGGTTCACGCTGCTCGAGGTCATGGTCGTCGTGTTCATCCTCGGGCTCCTCGCCACGCTCGTCGCGCCGAAGATCATGGGCCGCACGGACGACGCCCGCCGCATCAAGGCGGTGGCGGACATGAAGGGCATCGAGCAGGCGCTCAACCTCTACCGGCTCGACAGCGGCGGCTACCCGACCACCGAGCAGGGCTTGCAGGCCCTCGTGTCGCGGCCGACCACGCCGCCGGTGCCTCGCCAGTGGAACCCGAACGGCTACCTGGAACGCGCGCCGCTCGACCCATGGGGTAATGCCTACGTGTACCTGAGCGACGGCGCGCGATTTACGCTCAAGTCGTACGGCGCCGATGGCGTGGAAGGGGGGGAGGGAAAGTTTGCGGACCTCGACAGCCGGGGCTGAGCGGCGGGGGTTCACGCTCCTCGAGCTCGTCGTGACGCTGGCGGTCATCGCGCTGGCCGCGGGCCTGGTCCTGCCGCGGCTCGGCGACGCGCGCGGCCTCGCGCTCGGGGCGGCGGCCCGCCGGCTCGCCGACACCCTCGCCTATGCGCGCGACCGCGCGATCCTCGGTGGACGCCCGATGCGTCTCGTCCTCGACCTCGACCGCGGCCGCTGGGAACTCGGGACGCCCGCACGCGATCCGGCCGCCGTCATCCCGGACGTCTCGCCGCTCGGGCGCGGCACCGTCCTGCCCGCGGGCATCCGCCTCGCGGCGGTGACGGCCGGCGGCACGCCGGCGGCAACGCGGGGCATCGCCGCGCTCGACCTCGAGCCGGACGGCGACGCCTTGCCCGCCCGCATCG